>DATEDB010000033.1:0-2229 GCA_035286625.1 Bacteroidota bacterium | reverse complement strand
TAATAGGCCGGCATCTCCGCCCGTTTGGTCAGCTCGCCGGTATGCATCAGGTAGTCGACGTGGACATGGAAGGTCGTTTCGTGGAGGAACGACCAGGCCAGGCCGGCGTCGATGGCTGATCGGGAATCGATCCATCCCTTGAACGAAAACCCTGTCGGTTCGCCGAGAACGACCCCGAGGCCGAACCCCTTCTGTTGTGCCCGCGCGTCGGGAGGTGCCACCGTCAGGAGAATGGCGATGAATAGGACCGGGGCGATGCGGGAATGGATCATGTCTGTACTCCTGTCATTATGAATGTGAAATTACGAAGCCCTGAGGGCGTTGATGATGTTCATCCGGGAGGCCCGGACCGCCGGGAGGAATCCCCCGGCCACGCCCATGATGAAACCGAAGAAAAGCGTCGAGACGATGACGTCCGCGGTGAGGTCGAACCCGAAGGCAAGCTCGGTAAACGTCCCGAAATTTGTCGTGGAGATGACCAGCAACTGGAGGAACGACGCGGCGAACACCCCGGCGAGCGATCCGGCGATCGAGATGAAAATAGCCTCGAGCAGAAACGTCGCCAGGATGGTTTTCCTCCGGAAGCCCAGCGCGCGCAGCGTTCCGATCTCGATGGTGCGGTTGGCCACGGCGGCGTACATCGTGATCATCGCGCCCACGATCGCGCCCAGGCTGAAGATGATCGTGACCATCAGTCCGAGGATGCGGATGAAATCGGCCATGATGCCGGACTGTTTCCGGTAAAACTCCCGCTCGCGGCTGAGTTCGAGGTAATTCAGACGGCGGTCTGACTCGATGCCGGATTTCAACGATTCGAAGCCGTCGTGGTCCCGCAGACGGAAGGTCAGCGAGGAATACACCGGGCGGCCGAAGGCCGGCATGATCCGGTCCACATCCCCCCAGATCTCCGAGTCGAACCCGCTTCCCCCGGCGTCGAAGGTGCCGACGACCGTCCAGAGAGCTCCGCCGAACTTGAGCGTCCGCCCGATGTCCACGCCCTCGAACCGTTCGGAGATGCTGTGCCCGACGATAATTTCCTGCGTGCCGGCCCTGAACATCCTCCCGGCCGCGAGTTTCACGTTCTCCCTCAGGGTCATGGCCATCCCGCCGACCCCGCGCACGGTGACGTTTCCCATGTCACCGGTGCCTTTTTTCAGTATGTTGATGATCACGAAGATGTCGGCGGTGGCCAGCGGCCTGCCGCCGGGTCCGGTGGCGATCCCCGGATTCGTCTCGATGATGTTCACGGCGTCACGGTCGATCTGACTCTGAAGCTCGGCCTGGGCGGCCTTCCTGAGGACGATGACGTTGTCGTCGGAGCCCGTCTCGACGAGGGTTTTCTCGATTCCCCTGGCCAGCATCAGGACCGCGGTGAAGACGAACGCCACCAGCGAAATGCCGCCCAGGGTAAGCAGGAAGGTCACGGGCCGGCTGAGGAGGCTCCTTCGCATGTACAGCCGGAGGCTGCGGGCGAGGGCCGCTGCGACGGCGGTGACCGACACGAACACAACGAGAATGACGGCCTGGGTCATGCCGATGGTCCTCTCATCCCACCTGCCTGAGGCCGTCCACGATTTTCATGCGCAGCGTGCGCACGACCGGGACCAGGGCGGCCACAAGGCCGGCGGTGATCGCCGAACCGACGGCCAGTGCGAGTGTCAGCGGTTCGATGTTGAAGACCGGGAACCAGCCGGCCGGAAGTCCCTGCTCGATGACGTTGCTCACCGGAAAGGTGAGCCCCACGCCCAGGGCCGCCCCGAGGCAGGCAATCAGCAGGGATTCGCCGCCGATCAGGCCCGCCAGATACCAACCGGAAAAGCCGATGGTCTTGAGCACGGCGTATTCCCTGAACCGTTCACGGGCGGTCATGATCATGGTATTCGAGAGGACCAGGAGGATGATCCCGATGATCACGATCGAGACCATGTTGATCGCGGTGAGGATCGCGCTGGACATCGACACGAAGCTCTGCTGGAATTCTTTTTCGGTCTGGGTCTTGGTCTCGGCGGGGGAGTTCGCGAAAAGGGTGTCGATCGCCACAGAGATCCTGGCCCTGTCGTCGGGGTTGTCGATGTCCACGATGTACCAGCCCACCTGGCCGGCCCGGGCCGGCTGGGTCTGGAGCAGGCTCTGGTCGAGGTAGTTCCAGTTGAAAAGCATCTGCAATTCGTCGGTCCCCTTGTCCCTGCCATGGTAGACCCCGACGACTTTCATCTCCCAGTGGCCGGG
>DATEDB010000032.1:0-2912 GCA_035286625.1 Bacteroidota bacterium | reverse complement strand
GTGCTCGTGGAGGAGTTCATCGAGGGGAGGGAGCTGCACATCTCGATCCTCGGGAACCGTCCCCCGAGGATACTGCCGGCGATAGAATTCGACTTTTCGGATCTTCCCGACGATCACCCGAAACTGATATCCTACGAGATGAAATGGTCTCCGCTCGATCAATCGTACCACCAGGTGCACACGGTCTGCCCCGCGCAGCTCACGAAAAAAGAGCTCAGGAAGATCGAAGAAGCGGTCATCCCCGCGTACACCCTCACCGGGTGCCGCGACTATGCGAGGATCGACATGAGGATGAACAGGAAGGGAGAGGTGTTCATCCTGGAAGTCAACCCCAACCCCGACCTCACCGAGGGGGTAAGCTTCATGGAGTCGGCCGAAAAAGGGGGGCTGTCATTCCCAGATACGCTCAGGGCGATCGTCGAGAGCGCGCTGGAGAGAAAAACTTCCTGACCGTGCAGGAGTCCCGGGGGTCGGGGAGCGCGACGACAACGGCCTCACCCCACGATCTGCACGATCACCTCGCGCCGGCGCGGCCGGTTGTCGAAATCGACCAGGACGATCTGCTGCCACGTCCCGAGAAGCAGTGTCTTTTTCGTGAAAGGTATTGTGAGCGATGTCCCCAGCATCGCGGAGCGGATGTGCGAGAAACCGTTGCCGTCTCCCCAGCGCGCGTCGTGGGCATAATGGATGTCCTGCGGGAAGAGCCGTTCGGCGGCCTCCTTAAGGTCCGTGACGGCCCCGCTTTCGTATTCGATGGTCGTCACACCGGCGGTCGAGCCGGGAACGAACACCGTCGCGATCCCGTCGTCTATGGTCCCGGACGATACGATGTCCCGGACCTTCCCGGTGATATCCACGACGTCGGTGAATCCCTTTGCCGATAGTGATAATGTCGAGCTCTGAACGGGCATAAGTTCCTTCTTTCATGTATGTTACCGATGACGAACCACCTGTTGCGAATGTACTGAACCGCTCCCGGACTTCAAAAATGAAAATCCTTGCCCTCACGGATATCCACGGCAGGTATGACGCAGCCTCGCGGATCATCACCTCAGAAAGCCCCGATGTCGTTGTGATCGGCGGCGACCTGACCACACTCGGAACGATGAAAGAAGCCGCCGACGCGCTGACGATTTTTTCGAAGCACTGCCGGAATATCGTCTGCGTTGCCGGAAACATGGACCTCCCCGAACACGATGACATGTTTTTCCGGATGGGATATTCGATCAACGGCCGGGGGAGGACCATCGACGGCGTCGGGTTTTTCGGCGTGTCGGCCGCACCGTATTCAACCTTGAAAACACCATACGAGATCTCCGAGGAGAGAATCCTGGCCCTCGCGCGTTCGGGCCACGCCGACGTGGCCGGCGCGGAGGTGAAAATATTCGTGCCGCACGCCCCGCCCTACGGCAGCAGGCTGGACATCATCCACAGCGGCATCCATGTCGGGAGCACGGCGGTCCGGGAATTCATCGAGGACCACAAGCCCGACATGACGGTCTGCGGTCATATCCACGAGGGACGGGGAACGGATGAGATCGACGGGGCCCGCGTGGTAAATTGCGGGCAGGCCTCGCTGGGACACTATGCCATCATACTGACCGGCACGGAAATCACCGTGGAAAACAAAACACTCAAAGGAGTGCTGTGACACCCTCCACCGGCCCCGGCGTCGTCACGATCGACGTCGCGCATCCGCCGATGGGCGCGGACCGGGCCGAAGCGGCCCTCGAAGAATGCCTCAGGAGATCCCGGACCGGAAGCGACCGCGCGGTGATGAAAGTGATACACGGTTACGGGAGCTCAGGCAGGGGAGGAACCCTCAAAGAAACCGTGAGGAACTGGGCGTACAGGAAGCGGGATAAACTGGCGCTGGTCGTTCCCGGGGAGGTATTTTCACTTTTCAGCGCCGATGTCCAGGAGGCGATCCGGGAGGCGGGAAATCCTCCGCCGTCGGAGTTCGCGGACATCAACCGGGGGATGACGGTTATTTTCCTGAAGTAGCTGTTGAAACGAGAGATCACCGACGACCGCCGGAATCTCAGTGACAAGCACCAACCGAATTCGTTTGTAACCTCTTCACACTCCCGTCCCTCCCCCCATTTTGTTAAAAAAAGTCGTTGGTTTTTACCCCATTTCCATCCCCCCAAACCCCCAGTTCAGCTCGTTTTTGAGGTTTTACATTTCAGGCGTAACGACTATCACCGAAATCGCCTAAAATCGGCCAAAACACTTGACTTTCATCTTTTAAACCCTAAATTTGTAGGTCACGGTGGGGAAAAGTGGGGAATTGTGGAGTGAAATTCTAACGAATTTCAAAGGGTGAAGAGTCTCCTCTGAAAATATTTTTTTATGTCATCGTTCAAAGGATCATATACTCACTCGGTCGACGAGAAAGGGAGACTTAACCTTCCGGCAAAGTTACGGAAATATGTCTCGCCCGACAACAACAACACGTACGTCGTCACCCGGGGTTTCGAGCAGTGCCTTTTCGTTTACCCGGTCGACGAGTGGGCGAAGGTGGAGGCGCGGCTGCGCGAACTTTCGAACTACAATCCCGAACACCGGATGTTCCTGAGGAACCTCCTGGAGATGGCCAACGAGGTGCAGCTCGATTCCCAGGCGCGCCTGATGGTGCCTTCCGATCTTCGCGAGTACGCGAAAATCCGCGGAGACGTGCGCATTATCGGCACGCTGGACAAGATCGAGTTGTGGGACCCGGTGGCGTACGAAAAGTACAAATCGGGACAGGCCGAGACGTACGAAGAGATCGCCCAGAAAGTCATGAAATAACCCCCCGTCGTTTCGCGGGGTCAACAGCGATTCATCCGGATGAAATGGATCGAACATATCACACGCCGGTTCTGCTCGACGAGGTCCTTTCGTTCCTCCAGCCCAGGATCGGGGGAACA
>DATEDB010000031.1:0-2250 GCA_035286625.1 Bacteroidota bacterium | reverse complement strand
GCTCCGCGTACGCCTGCCGCAATTCTTCCTCTGTGTTCATCACGATCGGTCCCCTCCAGGCGACCGGTTCCTCCAATGGCTGCCCGGAGACCATCAGGAACCTGATGCCGCTGTCCCCGGCCCGGACGCTCACCTCGTCACCGGAATCGAAGAGAACGAGAGAGCGGTTCCCTGTGAGGTCCGTCGTTTCTTCTCCCTTCGGTCCGACGCGGTCTGTGCGCACCGGCCGGGGTGAGGAGGCATCGCGGAAGGAGCCCGAACCTTCGAATACGTAGGCGAAGGCGTGCCTCGACGTTTCGACTTTCAGCCGTTTACCCACTCCGGGTGGGACATGAACGTCGAGATACCGCGGGTCCGCCGCGATCCCGTCGACCGGTCCCCGCTTGCCGCGGAAATCGCCGCAGATCACCCTTACGCTCGTCCCGTCGTCGTCGGTGAAGACGGGAATCTCGATGGAGGGGACGTCCTGGTAGCGGGGGCCGGTCATCTTCAGGGAAGAGGGGAGGTTCGCCCATAACTGGAATCCGTGCATCCTGCCGTTGGGATCGCCCTTCGGCATTTCCTGGTGGAGGATTCCACTGCCCGCGGTCATCCACTGGACGTCGCCCCGTGCGAGCGTTCCCCTGTTCCCGAGGCTGTCGCCATGATCAACCGTTCCCGCCAGGACGTACGTGATGGTTTCGATGCCGCGGTGGGGGTGCCAGGGAAAGCCGGCGGCATAGTCATCGGGGTTTTCGTTGCGGAAATCGTCCAGTAGCAGGAAGGGATCGAATTCCTCGGTCTGGCCGAATCCGAAAGCCCTGCGAAGGTGAACGCCTGCCCCTTCGAGCGTGGGTACGGCCTGCACGATGCGTTTGACCGGCCGGATTGACATCAATAAGAACTCCTTTCCTGTTGATCGTGGTGCCGTTGATAGTGCGTGGATCTTTCATAACGTACGAATACGCGGCATTTCATACAAATGCGGCCTCCACGGGAATTCGTGTGAAATTCAGAAAACTTTATTTACATTGACCGGGATGAAGACGAAGATTCCCGCCATCGCGATCATGATTCTCCTCTCGTTCGCCTCACACGCGATGGCGCAGCCCTCCGGTTTTCGTCCACCCGCCATCCCGCTCGCCACGTGTGATCCGTATTTCAGCATCTGGTCTTTTGCCGATCACCCCGGGGAGGACTGGCCCCGGCACTGGACGGGTAAGATCAACGCCCTGAGCGGATTCGTCCGGATCGACGGAGACGCCTATCGTGTGCTTGGAAATGGCGGGGGGGAAACGCCGGCAATGGCACTCAGCGGTACGGCGCTCACTCCCACGCGGACGGTATACACCTTCGAACAGAATGGCGTGCGGGTGACGTTGGCCTTTATCACCCCTCTTCTGCCCGGCCGGCTGGATCTGATCTCGCGGCCGGCGACCTATGTTTCGTGGTCCGTCGCATCGGTCGACGGGACCGATCATCGCGTCGAACTCTATTTCGACAATACCGCGGAACTTGTCGTGAACTCGACGGCACAGGAAGTGGTCTGGTCACGGCTCAATCTGGGGGGCCTCGACGTGCTCAGCACGGGGACGAGGGAACAGGCGGTTCTCGAAAAGTCGGGTGACGACCTCCGGATCGACTGGGGATATTTCTATCTCGCCTCTCCGAAAAACCAGAATGGGGTGAGCGTCATGACCGGTTACTCCGCGGCGAGGGAGACCTTCATCAGGGACGGAACGCTGCCGGTTTCCGACGACCCTCGCATGCCCCGCCCCGCCTCCGACGACTGGCCCGTTCTGGCTTTCGCCTTCGACCTCGGACAGGTCGGGGCGGCGCCCGTGGAGAGGTATCTGCTCATGGCTTACGACGACCGGTTTTCCATCGAATATTTTTATAGGAAAATCCGACCATACTGGAGGACGGGGGGCATGTCGGTGAGCGACCTCCTCATCCGGGCGGCGGAGGAATACCCCGCGATCCGGTCGGCCTGCGAGCGATTCGATGCTGAGCTCGGTCGGGACCTCGAAATCGCGGGCGGGGCTGAATACGCCGATCTCGCGATCCTGGCGTACCGGCAGGCCGTCGCGGCGCACAAGCTCGCCTCCGATATCGACGGAACGCCGCTCCTGTTCCCCAAAGAGAATTTCAGCAACGGTTGTGTTTCCACGGTCGACGTCATCTACCCGGCCTCCCCGATCTTCATGCTGTTTAACGTGGATCTCCTGAAGGCATCGCTCACACCCGTCCTGCAATATGCCATGATGCCGC
>DATEDB010000030.1:0-5383 GCA_035286625.1 Bacteroidota bacterium | reverse complement strand
TCGCCATCGAGCTCAGGACGGGCAGCCGTGAAACCGGGTATTTCATCCTCATGCTGCCGCTGTTTTTCCAGGTCATCGCCTCGATTTTCATCAAGGACTACCTGCAGGTGCCGCCGGAACTGAGGGGAAGCCTCCTGGGGTTCCATGTCTCGAGCGCCCTGTTCGGCTACGCCGCCATCACCATTTCGGCGGTGTACGGACTGCTGTACCTCATGCTCTATCACGACCTGAAGTCGAACCAGTTCGGCGTGATCTACAAGCGGTTGCCGAACCTGGAGACGCTCGAGAAAATGAGCATCACCGCGACGCTCATCGGGACCGCGCTGCTGACGGTCGCCATCACCCTCGGTCTGATCTGGCTTCCGCTGGCCATCGAGTCGTTCTCCTACGCCGACCCGAAGCTCTTCAGCACCGTCGCCGTCTGGGTGGTGTATGTCTTCGGCCTCGTGGCCAGGCAGGCCGCGGGCTGGAAGGGACGGAAAATGATGATCGTGACCCTCTCCGGGTTCGTCCTTGCGGTGCTTTCCATCGCCGTCACCACGATCCTCCCTTTCGGCTTCCACAAGTTCGGCAGATGACGTCATGACCGAACGGGGACTCAACCTCTGCCTGGCAGGAATCAACCACCGCACGGCGCCGCTGGAGATCCGCGAGTCGATGTGGTTCTCCCCCGAGGAGATCCCCCCGGTGCTGGGGCGCATCCGGGAAACGCGCGCGACCGAGTGCATCCTCATCTCCACCTGCAACCGGACCGAACTCTACTACGTCCCGCATGCCGGGGGCGGCCCGGCCGCTCAGACCGGCCCGGCCGGCCGGGATAGAGATGACGCCACGCCGATCTGGGCCCTCCTCTCCTCTCTCAAGAACCACGACGCCCCGCCCGGCGCCGCGCATTTCTACACGCTCACGGGGCTCCAGCCGGTGAAGCATCTTTTTAAAGTGGTCTCCGGCCTTGACTCCATGGTCCTCGGCGACATCCAGATCACCTCGCAGGTGAAGGACGCCTATGCCGCTGCCATCGACGGCGGCACCACCGGCCCGCTGACCAACAGGCTTTTCACCGCGGCGATGCACGTCGGCAAGAGGATCAGGACCGAGACCCAGATCAACGAGGGCGCCATCTCGGTAAGCTACCTCGCGGCCGAACTCGCCACAAAAATCTTCGCAGACCTGTCCAAAAGAACGGCGCTCCTCGTCGGCATCGGCGAGACCGGCAAACTCGCCGCCAGGCACCTCGCCTCCCGCAACCTCGGGAACATGGTCATCACCAACAGGACGCAGTCGGTGGCAGAGGAGGTCGCCCCGTTGTTCGGAGCGCGCACGGTGCCGTTCGAAACCATGGAGGCGGAACTGCCGAACGCCGACATCATCATCACGGCCGTCCAGGCCGGCAGCCCCATCCTCACGAAGGACCAGGTGGCCGCCGCCATGAAGATGCGCGCCAGCCGGCCGCTGATCGTCATCGACCTGGGTGTACCGAGGAATGTCGAGGCGGCCGTCAACAGCATCGACAGCGTCTTCCTGCACGACATCGACGCGCTCAACAGGATCATCGACCAAAACCTCTCCCGGCGCCGGGAGGAGGTCCCGAAAGCCCAGAAGATCGTTTTCGAGGAGCTCAACGAGTTTTACCGGTGGACCCGGTCGATTGAACTCGGGCCCACGTTCCAGGACCTGAGGGAGAGGTTCGAGGAGATCCGCTCGCAGGAGCTCCGCCGGGTGCGCCACCGTTTCGACGACAAACATCTCGAAGAACTGGACATCGTCACCAAACGCATCGTGAACAAACTCCTGCACATGCCGATGACCAACCTGCGGAACGGTCGCGGCGAAAAGGAATTCGAGGACACCCGCACGAAGATTTCCCTCATCCGCCATATTTTCGGGCTCGACAAGCGCCAGCCGCGATGACCGCGCCGAAGAACCGCGTTATCATCGGCTCCCGCGCGAGCAAGCTGGCCCTCATCCAGACCGGGTGGGTGCGCTCGCGCCTGGCGGCCGCGCATCGCGGCGTGACCTTTACGGTGAAGGAAATCTCCACCAGCGGCGACATCGTACTCGATAAGCCCCTCCCGGAGATCGGCGGCAAGGGGGTGTTCACCAAGGAAATCGAGGACGCCCTGCTCGACCGCTCGATCGACATGGCGGTGCACAGCCTCAAGGACGTACCCACCGAACTCCCTCCCGGCTTCGTCCTGGCCGCCGTCACCACGCGCGAGGACGTCAGGGACGCGTTCATCCACCACCCGCGATCGCCGGTGAAGACGCTCGACGCACTGCCCGCGGGTTCGGTGATCGCCACCGGGAGCCTCCGCCGCAGGGCGCAAATTTTGAGCTGGAAGAGGGGCTTCAGGGTCGTCGACCTCCGGGGGAACCTCACCACGCGTTTCACGAAACTCGAACGGTCCGGCTGGGCAGGGATGATCCTCGCCCGCGCCGGGATCATGAGGCTCGGGTTGGCCGACCGGATCGGGGAGACGATCGAGGCCTCGCGGATGATGCCGGCGGTCGGGCAGGGCGCCCTTGGAATCGAGATCCGCGAGGGGGATGACCCCGTCCGGGCGCTCCTGGCGGCGATCACGAGCGAAGCCGCCACCTTCGCCGCCGCCGCCGAACGCGCCTTCCTCGGCCGGCTCGAGGGAGGCTGCAGGGTTCCGATCGGCGCGTACGGCAGGATCGAATCGAACGAACTGCGCCTCGACGGCCTGGTGGCGTCGCTCGACGGGGAGCGGGTCTACCGGGGGAAGATCAACGGCGACCCCGCGGCGGCGGCGGAACTCGGGGTCCGCCTCGCCGAAACGCTCCTGAGAAGCGGCGCCGGAACGGCGCTCGCCCAAATCCGTGCCGGGAGCGCGGGCGCGCGATGAATCTCGGCGGAATATCGGTGGCCATCACCAGGGCCGCACACCAGGCTGAAGAACTGAAACGACTCGTCGAGACCAGCGGCGGACGCGCCGTCCTGTTCCCCACCATCGAGATCCTTCCGCCCGACGACTGGACGGGGTGCGACAGGGGCATCGACGCGCTCTACATGTACGACGGGCTGCTCTTCTCGAGCCCCAACGGCGTCACGGGGTTCCTGGACCGGGCGAGAGAACGCGGCGCCGATCCGTCCGGTTTGAAGGGCAAAAGAATCTACGCGGTCGGCGAAACCACCGCCGCGGCGCTCGCCCGCTACGGCCTTGACGTCACCGCGATGCCCGAACGGTTCACCGCGGCCGATCTCGCGCGGACCATCCGGGCCGGGGACCTGAAAGACCTCGCCTTCCTCTTCCCGACCGGGAACCTCACCTCGTCGACGCTCGCCGGGACCGTCAGGCAGCTCGGGGGAAGCGCGGAGTCGGTCATGGTGTATAAGACCTGCCCGCCCGGGGCGCCAAAGGCGAAGGAATTTCTCGCGGAGGTGCTGGAAGGACGCGTCGACGTCATTACGTTTACGAGCCCCTCCACCGTGAACAACTTCGCGGGGCTCTTCAGCGCCGGGGACGCCGCGGCCATCCGGGAGAAGGTCCGCATCGCGGTGATCGGGCCGACAACCGCCCGGGCCGCCGAAGCGGCGGGCTATCCCCCCGACATCGTGTCCGAACAGTCGACCGCCGGGGCCCTGGTTGAAGCAATCTGCCGCGAAGGGATCTGCCGTTGACGGACGCCACGAACGATTATCTGATCAGTGCCTGCTACCGGCGGCCCACGCCCCGCACGCCTGTCTGGATCATGAGGCAGGCCGGGCGCTACCTCCCCGAATACCGGGCCGTCAGGGCGAAGGTGGATTTCCTCACGCTGTGCAGGACCCCGGCGCTGGCTGCGGAGGTGACCATCCAGCCGGTGGACATCGTCGGGGTCGACGCGGCGATCATCTTTTCGGATATTCTGGTCGTGCCCGAGGCCATGGGGATGCGGCTCGTCGTCGGGGAGGGCCGCGGCGGCCCCAGGTTCCCGGACCGCATAGACACCCGTTCGGCGATCGAAAAACTTTCCGTGCCGGATCCCCACGACCGTCTCCGCTACGTGATGGACGCCCTGAGCCTCACACGAAGGGAGCTCCGCGGGCGCGTGCCCCTCATCGGTTTCTCGGGCTCGCCCTGGACTCTCGCCGCCTACATGGTCGAGGGGTCGGGCTCCCGGGAATTCGCCCGCGTGATGGCGATGACCCGCGAATCACGCGGCGACCTCCACCTCCTGCTCGAAAAACTCGCCAGGTCGGTCACGGCGTATCTCCTGGCGCAGGTCGGGGCGGGGGCTCAGGTGCTCCAGATATTCGACACCTGGGGCGGCCTCCTGGCGGGAAACGATTTCGATGAATTTTCCCTGGGTTATATCGCATCGATCGTGAACGACCTCCCCACCGACCGCGTGCCGGTGATCGTGTTCTGCAAGGACTGCGGGCAGGCGATAGAAAAAATCGCCGCTACCGGATGCCAGACCGTCGGCCTGGACTCTGCGACCGATATCCGCGCCGCCAGGGAAACCGTCGGCGAAGTCGTCTCCCTGCAGGGGAACCTCGAACCCGCGTTCTTGCGTTCCGGTACCGACACGATCAGAAAGAAAACGGCCGAGATCCTTGCGGGGTACGGCCCGGGGAACGGCCATATTTTCAACCTCGGGCACGGCATCCTGCCGGACATCCCGGTCGAGAATGTGAAAGAACTGGTGCGCTTCGTCAAAAGTGAAAGCGCCCGGTACCATACCGGCAACGTCAACCACAACGGCACATCAACCAAGAAAGGACAGAACCATGGCAAAAAGCAAGAAAGCCCTCATCGACGGTCTCAATGAAGACCTCGCCAACGAACTCGGCGCCTCCATCCTGTACCTGTTCCAGACGTCGGTCGCCACCGGCTGGGACGGCGAGGAACTGCGGGAATTTCTCGCACCCGAAATCACCGGCGAGATAACCCACGCCATCTTCCTGGCGGGAAAAATCGCGGCCCTGGGCGGCACGCCCACGACCGTCCCGAAACAGCACAAGTGCCCCAGGTCCGTGAAGGAGATGCTCAGGTACGATCTCAGGCTCGAGCTGGAGGCCGTCGAGCGATACCGTCTCAGGTCGATCCAGGCGGAGGAAGCCGGTGAGCCCGGGCTGAAGATCAAGCTCGAGGAAATGCTCCTGGACGAAACCGGCCACGCCGAGCAGATCCAGAGAATCCTGAAGGGCATGTGAGCGGCGACCGGCTGGCGGTCGTCCTGTTCCAGCTCGGCGGGCCTGATTCTCCGGAAGCGGTAGAGCCGTTTCTGTATAACCTGTTCTGCGACCCGGACATCATCGACTTCCCCGGGGCATTCCTCGCGCGCAAACCGCTCGCGCGGTTCATCGCGCGGCGGAGGTCGGGGAAGGTCGCCGGACTTTACCTCCAGATCGGCGGGAAGTCCCCGATCCTGGACC
>DATEDB010000029.1:0-2616 GCA_035286625.1 Bacteroidota bacterium | reverse complement strand
CCGTGGCCTCAATACGCCCGCGATTCCAGGAATACCGCCTCCGATGACATCGTACCCGCCCCCCTCCCGCCGCACGCGGAATTTCTCCCGGCGCCCCTTGCCTACAACTGGCCCAACCCCGTCGGGAAGGATGAAGGGTTTCTCACGCACATCCGGTATTACGTGTCGTCCGACGCGGCCGTCACGATACGGATCTTCGACCTGGCGGGCAGCCTGGTCAAGACCTTCGAAGGGCTCCATGCCCTGGGAGGCCTGGACAACGAAGTGAACTGGGACGTGTCGGGGGTGGAGAGCGGCGTCTATTTTGCCCAGGTCGAGGCCGCCGGCGCGGGCGGGTCGGGCCACGCCGTCATCAGGATCGCGGTCGTGAAATGAGGATCGGCGGGCCAGACCGTGCGCAGTTCGTCCGCCGTCTCCTGGGGACGGCGGCGTTGATCGCCGGAGCGATGACGATGGCCGGGACCCTCTCGGCGCAGGAGGAATTCTATCATCCCGAGCTGGAATGGAGGACCATCGAGACCGCGCATTTCGCCGTCCACTACCACACCGGGACCGAACGCACCGCCCGGACGGCGGCGAAGATCGCCGAGGAGATCTACGGACCGATCACAGCGCTGTATGACCACGAACCGGACGGCAGGGTAAACTTCGTCATCAAGGATTACGACGATTATTCCAACGGGGCGGCGTATTTTTTCGACAACAAAATTGAAATCTGGGCCTCGTCGCTCGACACCGACCTGCGGGGGACGCATAACTGGCTTCGGAACGTCATCACACACGAGTTCACGCACATTATTCAAATCCAGACCTCCTTCAAGTTCGGCCGCCGGGTCCCGGCGATCTACCTGCAGTGGCTCGGTTACGAATCGGAACGCCGCCAGGACGTGCTGTACGGGTATCCGAACCGCATTGTCTCGTACCCGCTGTCCGGGTTCGTGATCCCGAGCTGGTTCGCCGAGGGGGTCGCGCAGTTCAACCGGAAGGAGCTCGACTACGATTTCTGGGACAGCCACCGGGATATGATCCTCCGGTGCTACGCCCTCGACGGCAACATGCTCGGCTGGAACGAAATGGCGGTTTTCGGCAAAACCAGCCTGGGGAACGAATCGTCCTATAACGCGGGATTTTCCTTCGTCAGTTTCCTCGTCGACCGCTACGGGGATGATGTCCTGGAGAAGATTTCGCGCAACCTCTCCTCCCTCACCGAGGTGACGATCGACGCCGCGATCGGCTCGGCCGTCGGGGAGGAGGGCGAGGCGGTCTACCGGGACTGGCGGGAGGCCCTGAGGGACGACTACACAGAACGGATCGCCCCCGTGCGGGCGTCGGTGGTCGAAGGAACACTCATCGGGGACGTCGGTTTCGCGAACCTCTACCCCGCATTCTCCCCGGGGGGGAAAACGGTCGCCTACATCAGCAACAAGAACGGGGATTATTTTTCCTCGTCGTCCCTCTACATCTATGACATGGCGGCCGGCACCGAAAAACGACTGATCTCCGGCGTCCGGTCGAATTTTTCCTGGTCGCCGGACGGGAAAACCATCTACTATTCAAAAAATTCACGGGACAACCGGTTCTGGTCGAACTACTACGATATTTTTGCCGTGGACGTCGGGTCGGGCGATGAACGCCGCGTGACCCGCGCCCTGAGGGCGAACGCGCCCGCGGTTTCTCCGGACGGCAACCGCCTCGCCTTCGTCGCCGGCACGGACGGCACGGTGAACCTGTATGTCTCAAACATCGACGGTTCGGACATGCGCGCTCTGACCGCCTACGACACGGCGCAGCAGGCATACAACCCGGCCTGGTCCCCGGACGGGAAATGGATCGTCTACGACTACTCGCTGAAGGACGGGAGGGATCTCATGAAAATCCCGGCCGACGGGGGAATCCCGGTCCCGCTGATCGCGACCGCCGACGACGAGCGGACCGCGGCATTCGCGCCCGACGGGAATTCGGTGTATTTCGCCTCCGACCGGACCGGTATTTTTAATATTTACCGGTACGATCTGGGGACGGGGGATGTCGTCCAGATGACGAATGTCGTCGGGGGGGCTTTCATGCCGGAGCCGGGTCCTGGCGGCAGTCTCGCCTGTTCGCAGTACACCTCGTCCGGGTATAAGCTCGCGCTGCTGTCGAATGCAGCGCCGTTGTCCCATCCTCCGCAGTACGTGAGGAAGGGGGGTCCCGGGAACTTCCACGCGGCGTTTCCCGGTTCCGGCTCCCGCGGAGCGTCCGAGGGAACCGACGGCCCGATCCCGGGAGCGGTCGGGAACGCGGTTCAGAAATCCATCGCCTTCGACTGGACGGCCCTGCGCGATTATGACGACACAAAACTGCCGGAATTCACCGACCGGAAATACAACAACGCCACCACGAGTCTCACGGTCATCCCCTTCCTGCGGGTCGACAACTACAACCCCCGGAACAGGGGGATCGACGTGCTGAAACCGGGAGCGTACCTCTTTTCGTCCGACGTCCTCGACCGGTTCGGCTTCTTCGCCAGCGCGGCGATGAACCTGAAAGGCGAACGCGACCTCTTTTTCACGTTCGATTACCACGGCGCCATTCCCGGATTTTTCGACCTGGGGATGGACCCGTCGAAAAATCCGG
>DATEDB010000028.1:0-2842 GCA_035286625.1 Bacteroidota bacterium | reverse complement strand
GCGCACGATCGCCGTCCCGATGAAGCCCAGCCCCTGGCGGCCCTTATCGAACTCCTTCTGTGAGCGGAGGACGCTGTACGATGCCAGGGGTTCCACAACGTCCCGGTAGCGCGTACCGTCGCCGGTCTGCACAGCGGCGTATTCCCGTTTGGTGAGGGCGCTGAGGGCGGCGAGGGACCAGTCGTCACCGATTTTCCCGGTCATCTTGCCCGCCCCGAGGATGCTCGTCGCGTCGGGGTATTCGGTGAATCCGTCGTGCTGTGTCGATCCGCCCGGGGCGTGGCCGATCCTCCTGCTGTAGAAGAACGACGGGTTGCCGAAGTTGAACCCCCAGTTGTTGTTGGCCCCGCCGAAGCCGAACTCGAAGAGGTTCGACCCCTCGACGAAAAAGGGGCGTTTCTCGTCATAATACGTTTCGAACTGGCTGAGGTTGACCACCGCGGGATCCACCTCCACCTGCCCGAAATCGGGATTGATGGTCGCGTTCATTGTAAAGTTGCTCCCGAGACCCAGCTTGATGTCGCCGCCCACGTTCCCGGTGAAGGAACTGCCGTCATGAAATGGATCGCCTTCAGTAAAGTCGGATGTCTTCCGGACTTCCCCGACGACGTAGGGCAACAATTCGATCCGGGCCGGCGGACTGATGTTCATGATCCCGGTCAGGTCGGCGAAACGGGAAACCCAGCCGCTCTCTTTTTTCGGGACCATGACGAAAAAATCTTCCTCCTTCAGGCGTTCGATCTGCCTGGCGAAATTTATCCCCCAGGTATAGAAGTCCTGTTTCGGGAAGCGGAGCTGGGAATAGGGGATTTTCATTTCCGCGGTCCAGCCGTCCAGGTGTATCGCCGTTTCAGCCTCCCATACCCCGTCCCATGAATTATCGTCCCATTCATCGTTAAAGAGCGTGCCGTCGGTGACCGAGCCGCTGGCGTAGACGCCGAAGAAGAAACCTGTCCGCCTGTCGTGGTAGGAGTCGATCCCCACGTAGAACCAGTCCCCGTCCAGGTCGGCGTCGCGCCGCCCGATTCTGCTCACGATCGAGTCCGGATTGGAGTCATGGAGTTTCGCGCCGATGTACATCGCCTCGTCGTCGTAGAGGACCCAGACATCGGTCTGATACGATGGGCTGGCGCCCTCGGTGGGGTTTTTCTGCGTGAAATTCGACGCGGAAGGGTGGTTCCACCCGGATTCGTCCAGGAGTCCGTCGATCCGGATCTTCTCCGTTGTCCGGTACGCCGTGATGACCGGGCGGTGGAAGGCGGTATCCGCGTCCGGGTCACCCCTCCCGGCGGCGGAGGGCAACGGCGCCAGGCATGTGAGTATGAGGATTGGAAATATCTTCATGAACAATCTCGCTTCTGTAAGGGTGTGGCGGATCTATGATTAGACGAAACCGGGGGGGAAAAGGTTACACCCGGATCCGGGGAGATGTTTGCAAATCCTTCTATATATTCTATATTTCGCTCTTTGAGACGAATGCGCGTGCATGTGATGCGGGCCCTCCACAGATTCCTCGTCCTGTTCCTGGCGCTTCCGGTATCGGGTGTGCCGGCCGACGCCCGGATCAGGGTCGCCGTCGCCGCCAGCGCGGTGACAACGATCGAGCGGCTTGCCGGTGAATACCGTCGTCTGACCGGTGTCGAGGTCGAGATCGTCACCGGGTCGTCGGGGATGCTGACCGGGCAAATCCTGCAGGGCGCGCCGTTCGACCTCTTTTTTTCGGCGGACACCGTTTATCCCCGCGAGATCGAACAATCATACCGGACGCGCTCCCGGATGTGCGTGTACGCGATCGGGGCGCTCGTCCTCGCCTGCCGCGCGCGGCCGGACTCTTCTGAACCGTTGAAGACCCTTCTCCGTCCGGAGGTCCGGAAGGTGGTCATCGCCAATCCCGAACTTGCTCCCTACGGCAAAGCAGCCATCGATGCTCTCGCCCGCGCGGGGGTGCTCGGGGACGTTCTCCCGAAGCTGGTCTATGCCGAAAGCGTGACGCACGTGAACCACTTCCTCTCGGCCGGGGCCGCCGAGGCCGCGATCACGGCCCTCTCCTCCGTCCCCGGCCTGGCGGGCCTCCACGTGACCGATCTGGACTCCCCGGGGCTCCCCCAGGGGGCCATCCTCCTGGACCGACGTCCGGGCGATACCGACACCCGCGGGGACGGTTTTCTCTCGTTCGTCCTATCGGGGGAAGGCAGGAAGATCATCGCAGAATCCGGATACTCCCTGCCGTGAACAGTTTCACGGGGCGCATATCGTCGATCAGCACCTCCGGCGCCGTGTCCCGCGTCGGGGTCGACGTCGGGGGTTCGGTCCTCAGCGCCGTGGTGCTGGAAACACCGGGGACGGCCTCCTATCTCAGGACGGGAAGCACCATCGTTTGCCTGTTCAAGGAAACCGAGGTCGGGCTCGCAAGGGACCTGTCCGGGCCGGTGAGCTACGGAAACCGGATCGACGGCACGGTCGAATCGGTGGAGGAGGGAGTCCTCTTTACGAGGATCCGGCTCGACTGGGCGGGAGGAAAGGTGACGGCCCTGATCGGGACCGCCGAGGCCGCGGTGATGGCGGTGAAAGGGGGGGACCGGCTGACGGCGCTTGTCAATCCGGCCGGGATATCCCTCATGGTGCCGGACAATGATGCCTGAGTCCTCCTTCGCCGGGCCGCTGCTTCTGTCGTTCAGACTCGCGCTGACCACCACGGTCGTCCTCGCCGTGCTCGGAATTCCGCTGGCCCGGTGGCTGGCGCTCAGCCGCTCGCGCCTGAAGCCGGTCGTCAGCACGATCGTGACGCTGCCGATCGTCCTGCCGCCGACTGTGATCGGCTTCTATCTGCTCGTGGCCTTCA
>DATEDB010000027.1:0-8769 GCA_035286625.1 Bacteroidota bacterium | reverse complement strand
TCCCGTTTGAAATCGATGATGCGGTAGAAACGCTTGTGGCCCCCACCGCGATGGCGGGAGGTGATGTGCCCGTTGGTGTTCCTGCCGCCGGTCTTCCTCAGCGGTTCGACAAGGGATTTTTCCGGCTTCGACCTGGTGATGTCGTCGAATTTCTGGACGGACATCCACCGGGTGCCGGGCGTGGTCGGTTTCAGTTTGCGTACGGGCATTGAGGTGCCGTTTCCTTCATCAGTTTAAACGTTTTCGAACAGATTGATGACGTTGCCCTCTTTGAGGGTGACGATTGCCTTCTTGAGGCGGGAGGTTTTTCCTTTGAACCTGCCCCGCCGGGTCATCTGGGTCTTGGTTTTCCCCTTGTAGTTCATCGTGCGGACATTCACCACCGTGACGTTGAATTTTGCCGCGACGGCCCTCGCGATGTCGATCTTCGTGGCGCGGGGTTCCACCTCGAAAGCGTAAATGCCCTTCTCCTGGACGCTCGTCATTTTCTCGGTGACGATCGGCCGGTAGATGATCCCTGTCATGGTTGTCGTCCTGTCATGGTAACGATTTTTCGATCTCGGCCACCGCACTTTGCTGCACGAGAAGCATCTGGTTGTTGAGGATGTCGTAGGTGCTGGCCTTCGACGCCTCGATGATCGCGAGGTTCGGGATGTTCCTCCCGGCCTTCCAGAGCACCGGGTCGTTTTTCGTGGTCACGAGCAGGGTCTTCCTGCCCCCCAGCTGCAGGGCCGCGAGCACCGCGGCCATGTCCTTCGTCCTGGGCAGCTCGAGTGTGAAATCTTCCACGATCCGGATCGCTTCCTCGCGGAGCTTGTGGCTCAGGGCCGAACGCCTCGCGAGCCGGGCGACCTGTTTCGGGAGTTTCCTCGAATAATCGCGGGGCACGGGACCGAAAATTGCTCCGCCTCCCTTCCAGAGTGGAGAGCGGATCGCGCCGATCCGGGCCCTGCCGGTGTGCTTCTGCTTCCAGAGTTTCTTCCCGCTGCCGGAGACCTCGCCGTAGGTTTTGGTCTTGTGGGTCCCCTGCCGCTGGTTCGCCAGATACGTGGTCACGGCCTCGTACATGGCGTGCTGGTTCGGCTCGATGCCGAAGACGGACGGGGACAGCATGGCTTTCTTCCCGCTCGGCTTTCCTTCTTTCGTATAGACGTCGACTTCCATGGCCGCCCGATCCCTATCTCGTGTTTTTGAGTATTTCCACATAGGCGTTGTTGTGTCCCGGCACCGATCCCTGGATGAGGATGATGTTGGATTCCGGGATGATGTTCACCACGCGGAGGTTTTTCACCGTGACGCGCTCGCCCCCCATCCTGCCGGCCATGCGCATCCCCTTGAAGACCCTCGAGGGGTAGGAACTGCCGCCGATCGATCCCGGGGCGCGCTCACGGTCGCTCTGGCCGTGGGTCCTGAATCCGCCGCCGAAATGGTGACGTTTGACGACTCCCTGGAAGCCCCGTCCCTTCGAATTGGCGGCCACCGCGACCCGATCACCGACCGCGAAGATGGCATCCACCCTCACCTCGGCGCCGAGCTGGAACTTGGTGACGTCAAAGCCCCTGAACTCGCGCGTCAGCCGCTTGGGGGAGGACCCGGCCTTCTTCAGGTGTCCTGCTTCGGGCTTGCTGACGGCGCGTTCGGGTTTGTCGTCGAATCCCATCTGGAGGGCGGCGTAGCCGTCCCTCTCCAGCGTCTTGATCTGCGTGATCGTGCACGGACCCGCCTCAATGACGGTACAGGGGATGGATTGACCCCTTTCATCGAAGACGCTGGTCATTCCTAATTTTTTTCCGAGGAGTCCAGTCATTGTCTTTCTTTGAAAAAAAATCCTCACCGTCCGGGAAACACA
This sequence comes from Bacteroidota bacterium, assembly GCA_035286625.1. GTDB lineage: Bacteria > Bacteroidota > Ignavibacteria > UBA10030 > SZUA-254 > SZUA-254. The sequence goes on along the minus strand of DATEDB010000027.1, from coordinate 6,920 downwards.
CGCCCCGGTCGGGGGATGAGTGAAGAACGGATACGCTTAGAAAGCCTTAGACTTTAATCTCCACATCGACGCCGGCGGGAAGCTCCAGTTTCATCAACGAGTCAACCGTCCGGTTGGATGAGTTGAGGATGTCGATGAGGCGCTTGTGGGATCGCATTTCAAATTGCTCGCGCGATTTCTTATCCACATTGGGAGACCGTAACACGGTGTACAGTGTACGTTTGGTCGGCAGCGGGATCGGTCCTGAAACCACCGCGCCTGTCGACTTGACGGTCTTGATAATCTTCTCCGCCGACTTATCGATCAGCGTATGATCGTATGATTTCAGTTTGATCCGTATTTTTTGAGTAGCCACTGCCGGGTTCCCTGACTTGAGAAATTTCGTTATTCAACGATTTTTGTGACGACACCGGCGCCCACGGTGCGACCGCCCTCGCGGATGGCGAACCGGAGTCCGTCTTCCATGGCGATCTCGCCGATCAGCTCGACGCTCATGTTGTCAACGTTGTCCCCGGGCATCACCATCTCGGTGCCGCCGGGAAGCGTCGCCACGCCGGTCACGTCGGTCGTCCTGAAATAGAACTGCGGACGGTACCCGTTGAAGAACGGGGTGTGACGCCCGCCTTCTTCTTTTTTCAGAACGTAGACCTGGCAGGTGAACTTCTTGTGCGGGGTGATGGAGCCGGGCTTCGCAACAACCATGCCCCTCTCGAGCTCGGTCTTCTCGACGCCGCGCAGCAGCAGGCCTGCGTTGTCGCCCGCCTGGACCTCGTCGAGTTCCTTGCGGAACATCTCCGCGCCGGTGATGACCGTCTTCTTGTGGGCCCCGAGTCCGATCAGTTCGACCTCGTCCCCGACCTTCGCCTTGCCCCGCTCCACCCTTCCGGTCCCGACGGTTCCCCGTCCCGTGATGGAGAAAACGTCCTCGATGGGCATCAGGAACGGCTTGTCGACATCGCGCTTCGGCAGGGGGATGTAACTGTCGACGGCGTCCATCAGTTCGTAGATCGATTTGAAGGCCGGATCATCCGGTTTCGAATCGGCGGCCGTGGCGCGTTCGAGAGCCTTGAGCGCGCTGCCCCGGACTATGGGGATTTCATCGCCGGGGAACTCGTACTTCTTCAGCAGGTCGCGCATTTCCATCTCAACTAGCTCGATCAGCTCGGAATCGTCGACCAGGTCCACTTTATTCATGAACACCACCATTTTGGGCACCCCGACCTGGCGGGCCAGCAGGATATGCTCACGCGTCTGGGGCATCGGGCCGTCGTTGGCGGCGACCACGAGGATCGCGCCGTCCATCTGCGCGGCGCCGGTAATCATGTTCTTAATGTAGTCGGCGTGGCCCGGACAGTCGACGTGGGCGTAGTGCCGCTTTTCCGTCGCATACTCGACGTGGGCCACGGCGATGGTGATGCCGCGCTCCCGCTCTTCGGGTGCGTTGTCAATGCTGTCGAACGTCCTGACCGCGGCGAGACCCTTCTTTCCGAGGACCATGGTGATGGCCGCGGTGAGCGTCGTCTTGCCGTGATCGATATGGCCGATCGTGCCGACGTTGATATGCGGTTTGTCTCGTGTGAACTTTTCCTTTGCCATTGTTTCTCTCCTCTGTTGCTTCAGATGGTGGATGTTGATGTTTTCAGTGCCGGGGTTATGCGGGTATGCTTTCCTTGCCCTTGACTTTTTCGATGATCTGGTCGGAGATGCCGCGCGGCACCTCCTCGTAATACGCAAACTGCATGGTGTAGATCGCGCGGCCCTGGGTCATCGACCGGAGAATCGTGGAGTATCCGAACATGTCGGAAAGCGGGACCTTCGCCTTGATGATCTGGGCGTCCTTCCTCGAGGACAGTCCCTCGATCTTCCCGCGGCGCGAGCTCAGGTCGCCCATGACGTCCCCCATGTATTCCTCGGGGGTGACGACCTCGACATCCATGATCGGCTCCAGTAACGCCGGGTTGGCCTTCCGCGCGGCGTCCTTGAAGGCCATCGATCCCGCGATCTTGAAGGCCATTTCGGACGAGTCGACCTCGTGGTACGATCCGTCGAACAGTTTCACCTTGACGTCTTCGACGGGGTAACCGGCCAGCACGCCATTGCGCATCGCCTCGACGATCCCCTCGGAGACCGGGTTGATGTATTCTTTCGGGATGACTCCCCCGACGATGGCGTTTTCGAATTCGTACCCCTTGCCCTTCTCGTTGGGTTCGATCTCTATCCAGACGTGCCCGAACTGACCGCGGCCGCCCGACTGGCGGATGAACTTGCCCTCGACCTGGACCTTCTTCCGGATGGTCTCCTTGTAGGCCACCTGCGGTTTCCCGACATTCGCTTCCACGCGGAACTCGCGTTTCATGCGGTCCACGATGATTTCGAGGTGCAGTTCCCCCATCCCGCTGATGATGGTCTGGCCGGTTTCCTCGTTGGTCGAGACCCGGAAGGTGGGATCTTCCTCCGACAGTTTCGCCAGCGCCTCTCCCATTTTTTCCTGGTCGGCCTTGGTCTTGGGCTCGATCGCCACCGCGATGACCGGTTCCGGGAAAATCATCTTTTCCAGGATGATCGGGTCGGATTCGTCGCAGAGGGTATCGCCCGTCCGGGTGTTCTTCAGCCCGACGATCGCGACGATGTCACCGGTGTAGGCTTCGTCGATGTCCTCCCGGTGGTTCGCGTGCATCCTGAGCAGCCTCCCGACGCGCTCGCGCCTGTCGGAGATCGAATTGTAAACGTACGACCCGCCCTTGAGTGTGCCGGTGTAGATCCTGGCGAACGTCAGGCGGCCGACGAAAGGGTCGGTCATAATTTTAAAGGCGAGGCCGGTCACCTTTTCGGTGTCGGACACCTTCCTGACGATGTGGTCTTTCATGTTGACGTGGTGCCCTTCGACCTCGCCGCCGCCCACGTCGAGCGGGGATGGCAGAAACGCGATGATGGAGTCGAGAAGGTTCTGAACGCCCTTGTTCTTGAAACTCGATCCGCAGAGCACCGGGATAAGGCTCACCTTCAGGCAGGCCCGCCTCAGGACGGCGCTGACCTCGGCCGGCGAGATCTCGTGGCCGTCGAGGTACTTTCCGAGAAGCGTGTCGTCCTCGTCGGAGACCGCCTCGAGCATTTTCGTGCGGTATTCCTGCGCCTTCGGCTTCATGTCGACCGGGATGTCGATGTCTTCGAACTGAGTCCCCTGCGTGCCCTCGGTGAAAACCCTGGCCTTCATGGTGATGAGGTCGATGATCCCGGTGAACAGGTCTCCCTCGCCCATCGGGATCTGGACGGGGACGGCGTTTGCGCCGAGCCTCGTCCGGATCATCCCGACGCAGTGGAAAAAGTCCGCCCCGATGCGGTCCATCTTGTTGACGAACGCCAGCCGGGGAACACCGTACTTGTCGGCCTGCCGCCAGACCGTTTCGGACTGCGGCTCGACGCCGCCTACGGCGCAGAACAGGGCCACGGCCCCGTCGAGAATCCGCAGGGACCGTTCCACCTCCACCGTGAAATCCACATGGCCGGGCGTGTCGATGATATTGATCCGGTGGTTTTTCCAGAAACAGGTGGTGGCCGCGCTGGTGATCGTAATCCCGCGCTCCTTTTCCTGCTCCATCCAGTCCATCGTCGCCGCGCCGTCGTGCACTTCTCCCATGCGGTGCAGGATCCCCGTGTAGAACAGGATCCGCTCGGTTGTCGTGGTTTTCCCGGCATCGATGTGGGCCATGATGCCGATGTTCCTCGTCTTGTCCAGTGAAATTGATCTAGGCATACGTTCGTCGATGATTCCCGGTGCGTTCCCCTACCACTTGAAATGGGCGAACGCCTTGTTGGCCTCGGCCATCTTGTGCGTGTCTTCTTTCTTTTTCACGGCGTTTCCCTCGTTGTTCGCCGCCGCCATGAATTCAGACGCGAGCTTCAGCGCCATCGACTTGTCCTTCCGTTCGGACGCGTAGTTGATGATCCAGCGGAACGCCAGGGCGGTGCTGCGCTCGGACCGGACTTCCGTCGGGATCTGGTACGTGGCGCCGCCGACCCGGCGGGCCCTGATCTCGAGGAGCGGTTTCACGTTGTTGACCGCCTTCCTGAAAACCTCGATCCCCGGCTGCTTGATCTTCTCCTCGATATGCTCGAAGGCTCCGTACACGATGCTGCGGGCCAGGTGCTTCTTGCCCTGCTTCAAAACCGAATTAATGAATTTCGATACCAGCAAATCTCCGTAACGGGGATCCGGAACCTGGACTCTTTTCGATGCTGTCTTTTTTCGCATGTTCTCTTAGTGTTCGCTCTCTGTGTGGTGGTTCTGTCGGGCGATGGTCACTTCGCCCTCTTGGCACCGTATTTCGAACGGCCCTGCTTCCTGTCGGTCACCCCCGCGGTATCGAGCGAACCCCTGACGATGTGATAGCGGACGCCGGGAAGATCCTTCACCCTGCCGCCGCGGATCAGGACGATCGAGTGTTCCTGCAGGTTGTGCCCCTCGCCCGGGATGTAGGCGGTGACCTCTATACTATTGGTCAGCCGGACGCGCGCGACTTTCCTGAGGGCGGAATTCGGTTTTTTCGGCGTGGTCGTGTACACGCGCGTGCACACGCCGCGCTTCTGCGGCGAACGTTCCAGCGCGGGAGATTTGCTCTTCCATGTCACTTTTTCCCTGCTGGACCGGATTAACTGGTTAATCGTAGGCAACGAAGGTACCCCAAAATTTGAAAAAGCCTTAAAATTTACAAAATAATTTAGAAAATGTCAATATTTACCCCAGGGTGCGGACCCGCTTCCGGCATTATTCCTCTACCGCCGTTTTTTCACTCCTTTTGACCTTTTTTCGGGAGTTGATCTCCTGTTCTGCGAGCGTTTCGAGTGTGACCGGCACTTCCTCCTCGGCGGGAGATACGATGATGCTCCTGAATTTCTTTAACCCGGTCCCCGCCGGTATGAGGTGTCCCATGATGACATTTTCCTTCAGGCCGAGCAGGTTGTCCACCTTGCTGGCGATCGCCGCGTCGGTCAGGACCTTTGTGGTCTCCTGGAACGAAGCCGCCGAGATGAAACTGTCTGTGGAAAGCGCCGCCTGCGTAATCCCGAGAAGCACCGGTTCGGCCGTGGCCGCCTCGGCGTCGCGGTGCTCGGCGACCTTCTTGCTTTTTTTCCTGAGATCGGTGTTCACTTCGCGGACTTTCTTTTTCGCGATGATCTGGCCGTTCCGGATTTTCGCGTCCCCCTTGTTGGTGATCACCGCCTGGTCGTTGAGGGTCTCATTCTCAATGTTCACCGCGAGCGAGTCGACGTAGTCGTCCTCGAGGAACCTCGTGTCGCCCGCGTCGATGATCCTGACTTTCTGCATCATCTGACGGACGATGACTTCGATATGCTTGTCGTTGATTTTCACCCCCTGCATGCGGTACACTTCCTGGATTTCGTTCACCAGGTATTCCTGGACCGCGCCAACGCCCTTGATCCTCAGGATGTCGTGCGGGTCGATGGCGCCGTCCGAGAGTCGTTCCCCGGCACGTATCACGTCGTTTTCCTGCACCAGGACGTGTTTCCCCAGCGGGACCATGTACTTGCGCTCGTCGTGCCCGTCGTGGGATTTCACGACGATTTCCCGCGATCCCCTCTTCTGCGGTCCGAACTGGATCACCCCGTCGATTTCCGAGACGATTGCCGGATCGCCGGGACTGCGGGCCTCGAACAGCTCCGTCACCCGGGGAAGGCCGCCGGTGATGTCGCGGGTTTTGCCGCTGTCCCTGGGTATCTTGACCAGGATGGTCCCGGCGGCGACCTGGTCGCCGTCGTTGACCGTCAGATGGGCGCGGGTGGGGATGATATAGCTTCCCATCTTCTGTCCCCTGGCGTCCACGACCATGATCATCGGGCTCAGGCTGCGGTCGCGGGAATCGATGACGACCTTCTGGATGTGTCCGGTCTGCTCGTCGGGTTCCTCGCGGTATGTGGCGTTTTCCCTGAGGTCCTGGTAATTCACGGTCCCGGGATGTTCCGAAATAATGACCGCATTGTAGGGATCCCACTCGTAAATGATTTCCTGGCGCCTGACGGGAGCTCCGTCTGAGAGCAGGAGCGTGGCGCCGTACGGGACGTCGTACTTGGTGAGGATCCTGTTGTCGGGGTCTATCACATGCGCGACTCCGCTGCGGCCGAGAACAATGGCCTTGCCGTCGGGGTCATCCTGCCTGAGGTATTTGATTCCATCATATTTAATGCGGCCGTCGAATTTCGATACAATCTGTGATTGCGTGGCGATCAGGCTGGCGGTGCCGCCTGTGTGGAAGGTCCGCAGCGTCAGCTGTGTGCCCGGTTCGCCGATCGACTGCGCGCCCAGGATACCGACCGGTTCACCGATCTCCACCATGACCGAGTTCGTCAGATTCCGTCCGTAACACTTGGCGCAGACGCCCCGGGGGGCCTCGCAGGTGAGAACCGACCGGATCTCCACCGCTTCGATGGAGGTGGCAGCGATGGCGTTCGCCCTGGCTTCGTCGATTTCGTCACCGGCCCTGACGAGCACCTTCCGGGAAATCGGGTCGATGACGTCGTGGACGGCCACGCGGCCGAGGATCCTCTCGCCGAGGGGCTCCTTCACGTCCTCCCCTTCTTTCAGCGCCCCGGTGAGCACGCCGCGGATCGTCCCGCAGTCCACCGCGGATACAATGACGTCCTGCGCCACATCCACCAGGCGGCGCGTGAGATAACCGGCGTCTGCCGTTTTCAGGGCCGTGTCCGCAAGGCCTTTCCTCGCGCCGTGCGTGGAAATGAAGTACTCGAGGATCGAGAGGCCCTCTCTGAAGTTGGCGATGATGGGGTTCTCGATGAGTTCCCCGGTTGCACCGGACATGCTCTTCTGGGGCTTCGCCATCAGGCCGCGCATGCCGGCCAGCTGCCTGACCTGCTCCTTCGATCCCCTCGCCCCGGAATCGACC
>DATEDB010000026.1:0-4265 GCA_035286625.1 Bacteroidota bacterium | reverse complement strand
TCGTAGGGCCCTCTGAGGTCGCTGCATTCGTAGCGGAATTCCGCCGGACCCATCGCCGGGAGGGTCACCCCGGGGGCGCGAAGTCCCTGGATCAGCAGGGTGATCCTGCGGTCATCGATCGTGGGGGCCACCACCAGCTCGTACCGGAACGCGGTGAACATGTTCACGGTCCTGAGGGCGATCAGTGTCACCTGTTCCTTTGTGCGGTCGTTATAGTGCGGCGTGACCAGCAGAACATATTCGGCCCCGACTTCGGGCCGGACCCGCTTGCCTCTTTTCACCGTCCGCCCTGATTCAATAGCCCGTCCCGATGCCCGATCATGCACCGCCCGTCCGTTTTTGGACCTCCGCCACCAGCGAATCCAGCGTCACGGGGATTTCCTCACCCGATTGCATATTTTTCAGCACGCCTTTGCCGCTCTCGACTTCCTTTTTGCCGATCACGATGGAAAACAGGGCGTTCTGTCGGTCCGCTTCGCGCATCTGGGATTTCAGGCTGCGGCCGAGGTAATCGGTTTCGGCCCGGATACCACCCCGGCGCGCTTCCATGGTTTTGATCAACGCCCGCTTCCGTCCCGGCTCGTCTGCCGCGGCGATAAAGATCCCCGGGGAGAGGGCCGGCGCTTCACGCGGCGCCTGTTTCTCCATGACCATCAGCAGACGCTCCAGCCCGGCGGCGAACCCCACCGCCGGCGTGCTCTTCCCGCCGAGTTCGGCCACCAGCAGGTCGTACCGGCCGCCGCCCACCAGGGCGTCCTGCGAGCCGAGGTCGGCGCTGGTGATTTCGAAGGCGGTCTTCGTGTAGTAGTCGAGCCCGCGGACGATCGTCCCGTCCACCTCCGCGTCGATCCCGAGCAGCTTCAGGGTCTCCCTCAGGCCGGTGAAATGCGCCGCGCATTCCCCGCACAGATGGTCTTTCATCAGCGGCGCGCCGATTGAAAGTTCGCGGTCGGTGTCATTCTTGGAATCGAGTATCCGCATGACGTTCTGTTCGTACCTTTCGCGGCTTTCCTCCGAGAGCCTGTCCAGTTCCGGCCTGAAGAAGGCCCGGAGTTCCTCCCTGTAGGCGGGGCGGCACTTCCCGCATCCCACCGAGTTGACCCTCACGCGGTAATCCGAAATTCCCGCGCCCTCGAGGACGGCCACGGCCAGGGCGATGACATCGGCGTCGACACTGAACCCCTCCCCGCCGATCGCCTCGGCGCCGTACTGGTGGAACTGCCGGAGCCGGCCGGCCTGCGGCCTCTCCTGACGGAACATGGGGCTGAGGTAATAGACTTTGACGAGGGATGACTGTTCACCGAGGTTGTTCTGGATGTAGGCGCGCACGACGGCGGCGGTCATCTCGGGTTTCAGCGTGAGGCTCGTGCCGGACCGGTCGGTGAATGTGTACATCTCCTTGCCGACGATGTCGGTCAGCTCGCCGATACTCCGGGCGAAGAGGGAGGTTTCCTCGAAGGCGGGGGTCCGGATCTCGCGGTAGTTGAAATTGTGCATCACGCTGCGGATTGTTTCTTCCGTGCGCTGCCAGAGATAACTCTCCGGGGGCAGGATGTCCTTCGTCCCTTTGACGGATCTGAATTTCAATATTGAACCTGGTAGAACCTGGGTGAACCCGAGTGAATCTGGTATATCCCGCCTGAACCCGACGCAGCCCGCGGGAGGATCAGGTCTCGGTGTAGGACGCCTCTTCCTGTTTGAAGGCTTCGATGACGTCGGCGGAAGACTGTTTCCCGAGCAGTTTGTTCCGGAATTCCTCCTTGTTCATCAATCGTGATATGCGGCTGAGGAGCTTGATATGGGGCCCGACGAGGTTGTCCCTGCCGACGAGCAGGAACACCAGCCGGACGGGTTTTTCGTCCAGCGAGTGGTAATCGATCGGATGTTTGGTGATGCCGAAGGCGGCGATGATGTCGCTCACCGCGTCGGTCTTTCCGTGCGGAATGGCGAACCCGTTCCCGACGCCGGTGGACATGATTTTCTCGCGCTCGAAGATCGCGGTGCGGACCTTCTTGATGTCGAGGACCTTCGGCGAGGTGCCCACGAGATCGATGAGGGCGTTGATGATTTTTTCCTTGCTGTCGCCCTCGAGGTTCGTGACGACGAGGCTCTCGTTGATGATTTCGCTGATTTTCATCTCAAACAGTACTCCTTGGTTCGTCGGGCCCCTGCCATCCTGCCCGCAGTGAATGAAATAAACGCTGAAAATGTAAGGAAAAAATCGCTGGACTCCAAAAGGCGGCCCGTCAGCGGATCGCCTGCTTCAGGTCCGAGATGATGTCCTCCACGTCTTCCAGCCCCACCGAAATCCTGACCAGGCCGTCGGTGATGCCGCTCGCCTTCCTCTCCGCCGCCGGGATCGAGGCGTGCGTCATCGTGGCGGGGTGGCTGATGAGCGTCTCGACGCCCCCCAGGCTTTCGGCCAGCGCGCAGAGCTTCACCCGCCTCAAAAACGCCTTCGCCGCAGACAGCGTCCCCAGGTCGAAGGAGATCATCCCGCCGTAATTCTTCATCTGGTGAAGCGCCAGCCGGTGCTGGGGATGTGCGGGGAGGCCGGGATAATGGACGTGCCTGATCTTCTTCTGGCGGATGAGCCATTTTGCGACGAGCATCGCGCTTTTGCCGTGACGCTCCATCCGCACCGGAAGCGTCTTCGTCCCCCTCAGGCAGAGCCACGCGTCGAACGGGCTCAGGATCCCGCCGACGGCCTTCTGGAAGAAGCGCAGGCGCTCGGCGACCCTGGCGACGTTCGTCACCACGATGCCCCCCAGCATGTCGCTGTGGCCGTTCAGGTACTTCGTCAGGCTGTGCACCACCACGTCGATGCCGTGCTCGAGCGGGCGCTGAAGGTACGGCGTGGCGAAGGTGTTGTCGCACACCGATACGATCCGATGCTCGTGCGCGATTTTTCCCACAGCCCTCAGGTCGGTGATTTCCATCGTCGGGTTGGTGGGGGTCTCGACGAAGATCATCCTTGTTCTGTCGGTGCGGGCCGCGTCGATGTTTTTGATATCGGTGGTGTCCACGAACGAGAAGTTCAGCCCGAAGCCCTCCCAGACCATCCTCCCGATCCGGTGGGTGCCCCCGTAGACGTTGTGCGAGACGATCACATGGTCGCCCGGCTTCAGCAGTCTGAAAATGGAATCGATCGCCGCCATCCCGGAGCCGAACGCCATGCCGTGGCGGCCGTTTTCGAGGGCGGCGATGTTCTTTTCGAGCGCGTCGCGCGTGGGGTTGGAGACGCGGGAATATTCGTAGCCCTTGTTCTGGCCGATGCCCTGCTGGACATAGGTCGACGTCAGGAACACCGGTGTCATGACCGCGCCGGTGGCGGGGTCGGGGGACTGGCCGGCGTGGATCGCCTTGGTCGAGAATTTTGAATTTTTCATGTTTACCTGGTCTGGCGTGTCTGGCGTGTCTATCGTGTCTGGTGTGTCTATCGCATCGGGCGTGTCCGGCGTGTCTATCGTGTCATGTATTCGATGACGTCGTAGCGGGTGAGGATGCCGATGATCTTCTTGTCTTCTTCGATCAGCACCGCGGCGTCCTTTTGCTTGAGATAATCGATGGCGTGTTCGACCGGCGACGCCGACCCGATGATCGGGTACGAGTTTTTCATGATCGACATCACCTGCGCGTCGAGTTTGGTGTTGTCTGCCAGCACCGCCGACATCAGGTCGTTGTCCGTGACGGTGCCGACGGCCTTCCCCTTGTCGATGACCGGCAACTGCGAAATATCGTGCTCGCGGAAGAAGGCGAGCGCCTCGCGGATGAGGGTGGTGGGAGTAATGGAAATCAGCTGGCGGTCGGTCTTCGCCTTGTGCTCGAGGATGTATTTCACCGTCACCCGGTCCGGGGCGAGGAAACCGTTTTCCTTCATCCAGTCGTCGTTGTAGATTTTGCTCAGGTAGCGCTCGCCGGTGTCGGGCAGGAGGATCACCATCACCTCATTGTCCTTCATTTTCTCTGCGTATTTCAGCCCGCCGGCAACGGCCGTCCCGCAGGACCCGCCGGTGAACAGGCCCTCTTCGCGCGTGAGCCGGCGGCACATCTGGAACGATTCCTTGTCGCTGGCGTCGACGATGTCGTCGATGACGTCGAAGTTGACGGTCCCGGGGAGGAAGTCCTGCCCGATTCCCTCGACCTTGTAGGTCTTCAACTGGGTCGGGCTTTTTTTCGTATAAAACCATTCCTTGAACATCGACCCGACCGGGTCGATCCCAATGACCTTCACCTTCGGGTTTTTCTCTTTAAGATATTTTCCC
>DATEDB010000025.1:0-2544 GCA_035286625.1 Bacteroidota bacterium | reverse complement strand
CGATCACTCCTCCCTCCCCACCGATAATCCAGTCAATCCCGTTCGCCGTACCCGGTTTACCTGTTTTTCGATATACTTAAAATATGTCAAAATGTGATAATTCCATTGTGGAAACGCTTATTTTTGACCCTCAAGGGCCTTCGCATAGGCGGATCTTATCACAGCGCGGCCGGGCGGCGCGGCGAATGTGTAGCCGGTCACATTTTTCAGAAGGGGATTTTTTTAACATGATACACATACTTTCCGGGTAGATCATGCTACAAATATTCCTCAGCATCGGGGCCATCACCCTGCTTGCCATCGCGACGCTTTCGATGAACCGTGGATTCGAGGTGAACGACACGGTCATGAGAAGTTCCAAGTACGCGGTCATCGCCACGTCGCTGGCATCCTCGGTGATCGAGGAAGCGGCCGGAAAGGCCTTTGATGAAGCCAGCACCAAATCACTTCTGCACAGTACGGCGGACCTCACCCCGTCGGCCAATTTCGGCCTCGACGGCGGGGAAACAAAACTCACGCGGGACGATTTCGACGACTATAATGGTTTTGACCAAAACGACACGGTGGACGTCGGGGGGGCGCTCAACAAGGTCGTGTTCTCCACGACATGCAGGGTCACCTATGTCACACTGGCCAACCCCGACCTCGACGCCGGTTCAACCACATGGTTCAAGAAGATCAGCGTGAGTATCACGAGCGAGGTCATGACGGACACCGTCAGGCAGGAAATGATTTTCAGCTATTTCAGATTCGAATAACCACAGGGGATTCAGAACCATGGGAAACATTACAATCCTCGACCTTCTGGGCGCCGCGTTGATCGCTGGATTTCTGCTGGTCATGGTCCACCACTCCGGCGCCAGGATGAACGAGACCCTGTTCACCACCGGCAACGACCTTGTCGTCCAGGAGGGACTGGTCAGCGTGGTGGAGACGCTCGAAAAGGATATCCGCCGCGTCGGATATTGCCGCGACCAGATCAGGATACCCGACCAGTCGAAGGCCATGATCGGGGCCGACCGGTCGACGGTCTCCTTCCTCACTGATGTCGATTCCGACGGGAACGTGGACACGCTGTCGTACTATACCGGCACCACGGCCGGACTGTCGGGGACGCCAAATCCCAGGGACATGATGCTGTTCCGGGAGGTGAACGGGAAAAATTCCTACGGGATGAACATCGGTCTGACGAAATTCGAGCTGAAATACTACGACGTCAACGGCGACTCGCTGAAGACTCCGGTGGCCGATCCAACGCTGATTCACAATATGGAGATCAGCCTGCAGCTCGAAAACGCCTATCCGTATGATACCATCTATTCGTTCGCCGCATGGCGGCAGATGCGCCTGCGGACGCGAAACCTCAGTCATCGGTAGAATCAAACAGGGAAGTTCTTGTATGGGAAAATATTCAATACTCATCGTGTTCACACTGGCCGTCATGCTGGGCGTCATTCTGCCGAACGTGCACAGCCTGGGGCACCGGGCCGTTGAAAATTATATCGAATACGCCATGAGGACCCAGAGCCATCACCTCGCGGTGAGCGGCGCGAACGCCGCGGCCACGCAAATATTCCTCGATCCCGGCTGGCGTTCCGGGTTCGGGAAGACCAAGGCTTCCGGGGGTTCCTTCGAAGTGAACGTGTCGGTATACGACACCATGAAGATCCGGATTCAATCAATCGGGGAGTTCGAGAACCTCCGCGACACCGTCACCGTGCTGCTGCAGCCGAGCTCCTTCGCGCATTATGCGTACTACTCGAAGGTCGAGGGCGCCATCACGTGGATCACCGGAGATACCGTCTGGGGACCGTTCCACACGCAGGACGTCATGAGGACCGCCGGCACTCCCGTGATCCGCGGGCCGGCGACCACCCTCAAGGGAACCAACCCGTCGCCCTCGGCCGCGAAATTCGAGGGCGGATACCTCGATGGGGTCTCCATCGATCTTCCGCTCGACCTCTCGTATACGGAGAATGGCGCGGCAAGCGGCGGCAGGGTGTTCGCCACCGGCGATGTGTGGCTGAATTTTCTCGGGGACCAGGTGGAATGGAAAACGTCTGCGGCCGGCCCGCCGACGATCGTCCCGATTTCCACGTTCGCGCCGAACGGCGTGATCCTGGCAAAGGAAGGAAGTTTCCACCTCAAGGGGGTGCTGGACGGACGGGTGACACTCTGCGCCCTGGGAGACGGTTCGCTCAATCAGGGCAATATCTATATCGAGGATGATATAGAATACGCCCATGACCCGCGGACCGGCGGGACGGGCAACATCCTCGGCCTCATTGCGGACAATGACGTGATCATCGAAGAGAACCCGGCCAATATCAGCAACGTCGTCATCCAGGCGTCCATTTTCTGCCGTACGGGGGGTCTCACCGCGGAGAACTACGCCACGCGGCCGGTCTCGGGCATACTCGATCTTCTCGGCGGGATTATTCAGTACAAGCGGGGAGCGGTGGGGACATTTTCATCCAGCGGCGGGATCCCCGTCATCAAGACAGGTTTCAGGAAGAATTACCTGTACGACGACCGGTTCTACCT
>DATEDB010000024.1:0-12014 GCA_035286625.1 Bacteroidota bacterium | reverse complement strand
GCCGAGGATATTCTCACGAAGTGCCCTTCGAAGTATGAGGGAAATTCCGAAACGGTCCAGAAAACACTCTGATTCCGTTCCGGCGCGGCACCATCATCAACGCGCGTTCTTTCAACATCTTCTAAAGCAGCCATGGCGGGAACCATCCTGGTCCGGTTAGCCTTCCTCGCCACCCTCTTCGCGGGGGCGATGTACTTCACCGCAAGACGGCGGGACGACGAACGGATCCTGCAATTCGCCCGATACGGGTTCCAGTTGTCCGTCGTCCTCGTCCTGTCGTTCTGCGTCTACCTTCTCTACCTGATCCTCACGCACCAGTTCCAGTATACCTACGTCTGGAACTACAGCGCGACGACGCTTCCGACGCCGCTCCTGGTATCGACGTTTTACGCCGGACAGGAGGGGAGTTTCTCCCTCTGGACCCTCTATACCTGCATCGTGGGCATCTTCCTTCTTTCGTACTCGGCCAGGCGCGGGTATGAAAAGGAAGTGATGGGCATCTGGTGCGTGATCCAGGCGGTGCTGCTCACCATGTTGGTGATCAAAAACCCGTTCAATTTGATATGGGACAGTTTCCCGGCCGAACTGGTCCACGCCGGAACAATGCCCGCGGCAGCCGCCAACACCGTGTGGCTCGACAGGGCCAGGGGGGTCTGGGCGCAGTTCCCGGCGGAAGGAAAGGGGCTGAACCCCCTCCTGCAGAATTACTGGATGGTGATCCATCCGCAGATCCTCTTCTCGGGATTCACCGCGATGGCCGTGCCCTATGCGTTCGCGGTGGCGGGGCTTCTGAAACGGGACTACTCGGGCTGGGTGAAAATCTCCAAGCCCTGGATCGTGTACGGCGCGGCGATGCTCGGGACGGGAATCATCCTGGGAGGATACTGGGCGTACGAAACCCTCGGATGGGGCGGATACTGGGGCTGGGACCCCGTGGAGAATTCGTCGCTGATTCCCTGGCTTATTTCCATCGCGGCGATCCACACGATCATGTCGCAGAACCAGTCCGGCACCTACGTCCGGACCAACTTCATCCTGGCGATGTCCTGTTTTCTCATGGTCATGTACAGCACCTTCCTGACCAGGAGCGGAGTTCTCGGGGAAACCTCGGTCCATTCATTCGTCGACCCGGGGATGTGGGCCTACTGGTTTCTCCTGGGGTTCATCATGCTGTTCGGAACGATCGGCGCCACACTGATGATCAGGCGCTGGAAGGAGATCCCGGTGGTGAAGGCGAACCATTCGATCTATTCGAGGGAATTCGCCATCTTTCTGGGGGCGTTTACCATTGTGATCGCCGCCGTTTTTATTATCATCGGCACTTCATCGCCGATCATCACGAACATCCTCAAGGGAAGGATAGCCGCGGTCGACACGGCCTATTACGTGAAAACCACGCTGCCGCTCGGCATCATCATCGCGTTCCTGGCGGGTTTCGGCCAGCTGCTCTGGTGGCGGTCGTCGAAATCCTCCGGTATCCTGAAATCACTGATGTACCCCGGGTTGTCGACACTGGTGTTCACCGCGGGCATTGTCATCGCGGGGGTCCGCGACATCGAAATAGTCGTTTTTTCCGCAGGCTCAGCCTTCGCACTGTTTGTCAACCTGCAGGTCGGGTACCGTGTCTTCAGGGGAAATCCGAGGTGCGCCGGCGGCGCCATCGCACACATGGGCCTTGCGATGCTTTTCCTGGGCTTCGTCTCCAGTTCGAAATACGATACTAGGCAGACGGTCACACTAGAGAAAGGGAGGCCGGTTTCAGTCCTCGACGGCTATACCCTTACCTATCTGGGCTCGAAGACCCTCACCGACGAGCGGTTCGGGTTCGAGGTACGCCTTGAACATGATAACCACCTTACTTCCATCACGCCCACGATGCATTTCAGTTCCTTCGATAACACGACCCTGAGACACCCTGATATTATCAACATGTACACCAGGGATTTTTACCTGACCCCCCTATCGGTTGAACAACCAAAAGCCGACGACGGCGCGATCACGTTGTCGATCACCAGCGGGGAGTCGAAAAAAGCCGGGGTCCTGGCGGTAAAGTTCCTGGGATTCGATTTCAATGAGGCCGAACGTGGGAAGATGGTCACCGGGGAGGGTTTCAGGATCACCGCCGCGATCCGGGTCTCCGATTCCTCCCACAGCGAAAAGGTGACCCTCGCGATGGAAAACAGGCAGGGACAGATGAATTTTATCCCGGCGAAAGCGGGATTTACGGATGCGACGTTCACGATCCTGTCGATTCAGCCGAACAGGGAAGACCCGGCGCTTTCGAAGATCAACATCGCGGTGGCATTTCCGGGGCAGGAGTCCACGATGAGGGGGGAGACCCTCATCGCCGAAGCCAGCATCAAACCGTACATCAACCTGGTCTGGCTGGGAACGGTGACCCTCGTCGTGGGATTCGTGGTTACGATCGTGAGGAGGGTGAGGGAATCGTTCCTCACCGCCCCACGTCCGTGACACCGCGGGACTCGGGAAGGATTCAGTCAATCCTGCAGCAGGCGTCCAGCTTCTCGTAGGCCGCCGGATCGCGCTTGCGGTCGTTGGCGTCGTAGCCGGCGTCCGCGATAGCAAGCTCGATGGTCTGCAGGTTGGTCTGCGCCGCCAGGTATTTCACGGTCACATTTTTTTCATTGAGATCGACCGCTACCGACTTCACCCCCTCGATCGCGTACACGGCTTTCTCGACGTTCTTCGCGCAGGAACCGCACACCATGGTACTGGCCTTGACGATGTCGGTCTTCAGGTCCGCGGGTTCGCCGCACCCGACAAGCAGGGCCGCGACGCCGATGATTGCGCAGAATATGATTCTGTTCATGCTTTCTCCTCTATTTTTCAGTTACAGTCGTGTGTTCCAGTTCCGGATATCCGCAATCCTGATGACGATCATGCCGTTCTCGATCCTGCTCGGGAGCGGGTCCGGCGGATATTTCTGACAGTTGCCCTGCAACCCCTCCAGGGTGCGCAGTGACCACTGGGTCTCGCAATTTCCGCAGGACAGCCTGTCGCCGTCGATCGAAAACTTTTTCGAATTGCAGGGTTCGCATAACCTGAACGAGGTGACGAGCTTCCCTTCCGAAGAGATGAAGGCCAGCAGGGGGACACTCACCGTCCCGTCGCTGTATTCGAAACCGACAATCTTCTTCTCCTCCACGACCGAGAGCGGAATCATCACATCGTCGCCCAGAATGGTCGCCACCACCCCGATCTGATCATAGTGTCCCGCCGACGGGATAAAAGAAGTGGCAAGGGTGGGCTGTCTGGCGATCACCGGGTGGGCCCCGCCAGGAAGATTGTCGACGAAATGGTAGATGAAAAATCCCACCAGGCCGATGACGATGGCCAGGAGGAGACTGCTGACGGGTCTCATTTTTTTTGTATCTTTACCCGCCGCCGGGGGTGGAGATGGAGACACTGCCGCGGTGGCCGGTCCGGACCCGATTTTCTTACCGCAATGCCTGCAGAACGCGGCCCCCGGAGTAATCTCTCTCCCGCACGCGGCGCAGAAGTGACCAAGTCGTTCAGTCATATCGTCCATCCATGATTAAAATTACTCAATACCGGCGTAAAACTCAAACCCCGACGGGGCGGGACCTGTGATGACCGAACTCGTCGCCACCGCGCTGATATCGGCCGCGATTTCCCTGGTGGCGTCCATGCTCGGTCTGGGGGGCGCGGTCCTGCTGATTCCGGCCCTCCTGTACCTGCCGCCGGTTTTCGGGGTTTCCCCCTTCGGGGTGGCCACCGTCTCGGGCATGACCCCGATCATCGTCCTGTCCACCTCATTGCTTTCCGTCCTCCTCCACGGACGGCGGGGGACCGTCAGCAGGAGGATCGTCCTGGTGATGGGAGTCCCGATCGTTTTCAGTTCGCTGGCGGGGGCCTGGTTTTCCGGGTCGGTCAGGCCGGACTTCCTGATTATCGTCTTCGCACTCATGGCCGTGACCGGTTCGGCGCTTCTCGTCATCAAAAAGGAAGACCGCCCGGGGTTTTCCGAGAACACCGATTTCCGCGCCGTTGCCGCCGCCGTCATCTCCGTCGTGGTCGGATTTTTCGGGGGCATGGCCGGCGCCCCGGGCGCATTTATCCTCTCGCCCCTGATGATGACCGTCCTGGGGATACCCACGCGGATCACCATCGGCTCGACCCTCGGCATCGTCCTTATGGCTTCGGCGTCGACGTCGGTCGGCAAGATCCTCGCCGGGGGTGTCAGGTTCGATCTCGCGGTCGCAGGCATAACTGGCTCGATCCCGGGGGCGATAGCCGGCGCATCGCTCAGCCACCGCCTGCAGACCACGACGCTCCGGAACATTCTCGCGGTCCTGATCGCGATCGTCGGCATCGCCATGCTCCTCAGGACCCTCACCGGGATGTCGGGAGGGTAACGAGCTCTTCGGCCTGAGGGAGGGAGGTCCTGCGCCAGAGATAGAAGATGACCGGGTACAGAACCAGTTCCATCGCCACGGAGGTCGTGATTCCCCCCACCATAGGCGCCGCGATCCGTTTCATGACGTCGGCGCCGGTACCGGTGCTCCACATGATCGTCAATAGGCCCAACAGCGTGGTTCCCATCGTCATCAGCTTCGGCTGGATGCGCTTGACGGCCCCGGTATGGATCGCTTTCTTCAGATCGATGTCGCGATTCATCATTCCGGCCCGGGTCTGGAGCATATCTGCCATGAGTATTTCGTTCCTGGTCGATTTTCCTGTTCCGTAGCGGGCTTCGGCGATCTTCCGGAGACTGTCCTGCGCTTACGCAGAGGCGTTGCATACATAGAGAAAAACAATCATCCAAACGAGATATCTCATTATGATACCAGTGTTTAGATAGTTTAATGAAATCCATTAACAGATCACCGTACCGATCGAACGGAACGCCGGAGTCAGAGATGGGTCAGATCAGGAGCGAAGAATTGAGGAGCGGTTGATCTAAGGCGGATACTGCCGGGGGAAAATACTGTTGAACAGGATAAAAACCACCACCAGTCCGACCGGGGCGATTTTTTATAAAATCAATCAACATGCGCTGACTTTAAATGTATTTCGTGATATTGTCAAATCCGGTGTGATCTCCGGTATCATTATTATCCCCGGAACATCTTTAATTTCAACGGGTTCTCGATCCCGATCGCTTCAACCGAATAAAAGGGTTCGCCGTATTGCACGCCGATTTTCACACCGTATACCTTTGCGCGTGTCCGCACAAAATCAAGGAACGTTTTTTCACTCAGTTTCGTGCCGGGTTCTTTCGAGCGGGGATCATAAAACTGGGATTTATGCGCCCGGATTGCCTTCAACCGGACATCGTACACGTCGCTGATGTCGACGATAAACGAGGGCGAAAACTCATACCACTGCATGTAATGAAGGTAATTTCCCGGCCTCCAGGGATTCTGCGACCGGCCCTTGTATTTCGTGGGAATCTTCCTGAGGCCGGCATAAAACCACGCCTCTTTGCAGAGATGATGCGTGTGGACATGATCCGGGTGGCGTTCGAGCCAGTGGGGGATGAGGAGCATCTTCGGCCGGTATTTTCTTATCAGGCAAATCATTTTCCTGATGTTGACCGCGTTCACCTCGATACCGCCGTCCGGAATGAAGAGATTTTCACGGGTGCACCCCAGGATCGCTGCGGCGGCCGTCGCCTCACGGCTGCGGATGGCTTTGGTCCCTCTTGTTCCGAGTTCGCCTTCCGTCACATCCACGATCACCGCCCGCAGGCCCTTACGAACAAGTTTCGCGAGCGTTCCCGCGCAGCAGAGTTCTACGTCGTCCGGATGCGCGCCAATAGCCAGTATGTCCGTCTGCATGATTCCCAGAAGTGATGATGGTAAAAAGATAGATAAAAGGGGTTCAAAAGGCAATCCCGCTCCGCGCGATTGATTCTGAGGGGTTCAATGGATATATTCATCAACGATGACCGACCCGCACCTTTTCTCCGTCACCGAACTCACACACCGGATCAAGGCCACGCTCGAGGGCAATTTCAGCAATATCGCCCTCACGGGTGAGGTCTCGAATTTCAAAATTCACACATCCGGGCACTGCTATTTCACTTTGAAAGACGACCAGGCACAGATTTCCGCCGTCATGTGGAGAAACAGGGTCGCCCATCTCCGGTTCACTCCCGAAAACGGGATGAATGTCGTTGCCCGCGGGACCGTTTCGGTCTACCCGGTGAGGGGGGTTTACCAGATCGATGTGGCCGCACTGCAACCGGCCGGCGTCGGGGAACTGCAGGCGGCCTTTGAGCGGCTCAAGAGGCGCCTGCATGAAGAAGGTCTCTTCGACGAAACACACAAACTTCCCCTCCCGGAATATCCGGTGTCCGTCGGGCTGGTGACATCGGCAACGGGGGCGGCGGTACGGGACATTATCAATGTGCTGGGCAGGCGCGCGCCCTACCTGGAGCTCATCCTGATCCCGGTGCTTGTACAGGGCCTCGGGGCCGCCGGGGAGATTGCGGGGGCGATCCGGACCTTCAACGAATATGGGAAAGTGGACCTGCTCATCGTAGGAAGGGGAGGGGGATCGATGGAGGATCTCTGGGCGTTCAACGAGGAGGTGGTGGCCAGGGCGATCTACGATTCGAAGATCCCGATTGTGAGCGCCGTGGGCCACGAAATCGACTACACGATCGCGGACTTTGTGGCCGATCTGCGGGCTCCCACCCCATCGGCGGCGGCCGAACTTGTCGTCCGGCCCAAAGAGGATCTCATTGAAAATCTGTCGAATTTTTACTATACTGCAAAAAAAAGCGTTGAATCAAGGATCTCCGGTTATCGCGACCGGATCTCGCATTACCTGAAAAGTTACGCGTTTGCGCTTCCGGCCGACCTCGTCAGGCAAAAATCGCAGCGATTGGATGAACTGACAGGCACCATCGCCCGTGTCGCCGGGTACCGCCTGGGTTCGGTGCGGCAGCACCTGGTCGCCACCGCGAAGCGGCTCGAGAACCTCGATCCGCGGAGAGTCCTCGAGAGGGGATTCGTGATCGTCTCGATCGGGGGGAAGGCGGTGAGTTCGTCGAAGGCCGTCAGCACCGGGAACCGACTGGATTTACGATTCCAGGACGGGACGATCCCCGCGGTCGCGACCGATCCCGGGCCACAGAAGTAATAATATCACGTCATGCCGAAGAAATCATCCAACAAAAACACCGGGAGTCCATCCTTCGAGACCAACCTGCAACGACTCGAGGAGATCGTTGAA
The DNA here is from genome assembly GCA_035286625.1 of Bacteroidota bacterium. Taxonomy (GTDB): domain Bacteria; phylum Bacteroidota; class Ignavibacteria; order UBA10030; family SZUA-254; genus SZUA-254. Next base: position 4,790 of record DATEDB010000024.1, on the reverse strand, counting down.
CACCTCGAGAGCGGCGAAAAATCGCTCGACGAGGTGGTGACGATGTTCGAGGAGGGGATCCGACTCTCCACCGAATGCATGCAATATCTGGATAAAACCGAACTGCGCCTGAAGAAGCTCAGCAAGGACGCGGAGGGAAAGTTCGAACTCTCAACTGAGGATGAAGGGGAATAACATCATCGTGGGAACGCAAGAGAAACCGCTGCTGGCTACCATCGATTCGCCCTCAGATCTGCGCACACTTTCGGATCCCCAACTCAAACAGCTCTGCCGCGAGCTCCGGACGTTTCTGGTGGACGAGATTTCCAAAATCGGCGGACACCTCGGGGCCGGCCTCGGCGCGGTGGAGCTCGCCGTCGCTTTACATTATGTGTTCAACACCCCGGGGGACAAACTGGTGTGGGACGTAGGGCACCAGGCCTATCCGCACAAGATCCTGACCGGCCGGCGGGAGAGGTTTCATACGATACGCCAGTTCGGCGGCATCAGCGGCTTTCTCAAGCGCAACGAGAGCCCGTACGACACGTTCGGAGCCGGGCACGCCAGCACGGCCATATCCGCGGCCCTCGGCATCGCCACAGCCAGGGACCTGGCCGGGGAGTCGTTCAAGGTCGTCGCGGTCGTCGGCGACGGGGCCATGACAGGGGGAATGGCCTACGAGGCGATGAACAACGCCGGTCTGCAGAAACGCAACATGATCGTCGTCCTCAACGACAACAACATGTCCATCGCTCCCAATATGTGGACACTGTCGAATTATTTCACCGAACTGATCGCGAACCCGTCCTACAACCGCTTCAAGGCGAACGTCTGGGACCTCGCCGGCAAACTCGACGTGGTCGGAGACAGGATCAGGAAGATCGCCGCGAGGGTGGAGGAGGGGATCAAGGTGGCGATCACCCCGGGTATGCTCTTCGAGGCCCTCGGTTTCAGGTACTTCGGCCCCATCAACGGGCATAACCTCACGCAGATGGTGAGGATCCTGCGGGAGGTCAAGGACCTCACCGGTCCGATCCTCATCCATGCGATCACGAAAAAGGGGAAGGGATACAGCCCGGCCGAGAAGGACATTCAGGCCCTCCACGGCGTCACCCCGTTCGATAAAATCACCGGCATCTCCCCCAAAAAACCGGAAACCGCGCCTTCGTATACCAGGGTCTTCGGAACGGCGCTCGTGGAACTGGCGAAGAAAAACGATAAAATCGTCGGCATCACCGCCGCCATGCCGGACGGGACCGGCCTCGACTACCTGCAGAGGGAAATCCCGGAGCGCTTCTTCGACGTGGGCATCGCCGAGCAGCACGGAGTGACCTTCGCCGCAGGCATCGCCACCCAGGGCTACATCCCGGTCGTGGCGATCTATTCCACGTTTCTCCAGCGGGCCTACGACCAGATCGTGCACGACATCTCCCTGCAGCACCTCCATGTCGTGTTCGCCCTCGACCGCGCCGGTCTTGTCGGGGCCGACGGCCCCACGCACCACGGGGTTCTGGACCTCGCCTACCTGCGCTGCGTCCAGGACATGGTGATCATGTCCCCGATGGATGAAAGCGAACTCCGGGACATGCTCTACACGGCCGTCCAGTACCGTGGCGGGCCGGTGGCGGTGAGATATCCGCGCGGGAGCGGGACGGGCGCGGCGATGAAGGCCGGCTTCGACCTCATCCCGATCGGGAAGGCCCGGACGGTCAGGGAGGGGAAGGATGTCGCGATTCTCGCCATCGGCAACATGGTTCAGCAGTCCCTCAAGGCGGCCGAGCTGCTCGCCAAGGACGGGATCGAACCGGAGGTGGTGAACATGCGGTATGTCAAACCACTCGACGAATCGGCCCTGGCCGGCGTCTGCGACAGGCACAGCCGGATCCTCACGGTGGAAGACCACGTTGTGGAGGGCGGTTTCGGCAGCGCCGTACTGGAATGCGTGCAGAAACTCAACCGCCGGTCCCCGCGCATCCGCCTTCACGGGATTCCCCCGTCCTTTATCGAGCATGGCTCCCCCGCGGAATTGTACGCCATGCTCAGGCTGGACGCCCCCGGCATCGCCAGCGTGGCGAAGGATTTTTTCCGATCAGAACCTGTCCCGGCGCCGGCGGAAACTCACACCTGACGACAACGGACCGTGCGGCGGGAACACAGGAAAGCCCAAAAGCGCATACATTCATAAGCCAGCTAAGATGAAGAATCTTCGTGTCGGCGTCATCGGTCTCGGCTGGGTGGCCCAGGTGTTCCACCTGCCGATCCTCGCCAAACTCGAGGACGTCGAGCTTGTCGCCGTCTGCGACAAGGACAAACCCCGGTCCCGGTCCATCGCCGAAAAATTTTCGGCCCCGTACCTCACCACCGACCCCCAGCATCTGATTGACAGGGACGACATCGACGCGGTCCTCGTCTGTACCAGCACCGACGCTCATCACCCGGTGGTTTCCGCCGCGCTGAAGGGGGGGAAGGACGTCTTCGTCGAGAAACCGATCACCCGGACTTACGCCGAGGCGAAGGACCTCACCGAGCTCGCCAACCGGGAAAAGCGAAAACTCATGGTGGGGATGAACAACCGCTTCCGTCCCGATACGATGATCCTGAAAAGCTTCGTCGAGAAAGGGGAGCTGGGCAAACTCTTCTACGCGAAGGGGGGATGGCTCAAGTCTCTCTCCGACACCAACCCCTGGATCACCCGGAAGGAGAAATCCGGCGGGGGCGTGTTGCTCGACCTCGGCATCGTCATAATCGACCTCGTCCTCTGGATGATGGATTTTCCGCCGGTCCAGCGGGTCAGCGCGTCGGTTTACAGCCATAAGACCAAAAGCGTCGAGGACACCTGCCTGGCCACCATCACCATGAAGCCGGACTGCGTATTGATGCTGGAAGTGAGCTGGTCGCTTCTGGCCACGCAGGATTATTTCTACTGCAACCTTTTCGGTACCGAGGGGAGCGCCCTCATCAATCCGCTCCGGATCCACAAACAGCTGCACGGCAACCTGGTCAACCTGACCCCGGCGTCGTCCGAATCCCCCAACGTCATGTACCGGAAGAGCTACGAAAACCAGCTACGCCATTTTACCGGCGCGTTGCGCGGACTCCACCCGGTCATCTCCACCGGCGAGGAGGCGATGGAGCGGATGAAGGTCGTCGAGGCGATCTATCGGTCGTCCCGCAAGGGGAAGGAAATCGAGCTCGCCTGACGCATGAAGGGAGGCCTCATCGCCCTTCTCACCGATTTCGGCACCCGCGACCCGTACGTCCCGGCGATGAAGGGTGCGATCTATTCTGAATTCCCCGGAGCGGTCATCGCCGACCTGACCCACGACGTCCCCAGGCACGACACCGCTTCGGCCGCATACCACCTGCTGAGCGTGGCGCCCCATTTTCCCGGGGGCACGGTCTTCGTCTGCGTGGTGGACCCGGGCGTGGGGTCGGACCGCAGAATACTCATCCTGAAGAGGAAGAGACAGATCTTTGTCGCCCCCGATAACGGCATCCTGAATTACCTGATCGACGATTCCCGGAACATGAAATGCTACACGTTGAAATACCCGAGCGACAAACCGGGAATCAGCCGGACATTTCACGGAAGGGATCTCTTCGCCCCGGCCGCGGCGCGGCTGGCCGTCGGGACGCCGATTCCGTCGATCGCCAGGGCCGTTCCGATGCTTCGCCCGGCACGTTTGTTTGTGGAAATCCCCGCACGGATGAAACGGCCGGTTACAGGGAAGATTCTTCATATCGATCATTTCGGAAACGTCATCACGAACGTGAAACTACCGGCCGGTCGACCCCCGGAAAATGTGCGTGTCACTCTCCGGAGGAAGACGATCCTCCTGTGGGCGGATACCTACGGCTTCGCCCCGGCCGGGAAACCGTTCATCCTGGTGGGAAGCACCGGCCTGTTGGAAATATCCCTCCGTAACGCGGACGCTGCTGTCAGAATCGGGGCGCGGCCCGGCGACCGTGTGACAGTCTCCAGAGCCCCGGGCCGATGAAACGCGACGAAATACTCATGGCCGAATGCCTCGATCTCGCCGCGCGGGGGAGGGGTGCGGTCAGCCCGAACCCGATGGTGGGGGCGGTCATCATCCGTCGTGGAAAAATCATCGGACGCGGATATCACAGGAAGTTCGGCGGTCCGCACGCAGAGGTGAATGCCATCAGGTCATGCCGCGGACCGGTCAGGGGCGCGACGTTGTACGTCAATCTCGAGCCGTGCTGCCATCACGGCAAGACGCCCCCGTGTACAGAGCTGATTATCAGGTCCGGAATATCCCGGGTTGTGGTCGGGATGAAGGATCCCAACCCCCTGGTCAGCGGCAGGGGGCTCCGCGCCCTGCGCGGGGCGGGGCTCAGCGTCACTTCGGGGGTTCTTTCGAAGGAATGCGAGAAGCTCAACGAGGCTTTCTCAAAACACCTTAGCACCGGACAACCGCTTGTGACGATAAAAATCGCCCAATCGGCTGACGGGGTTGTGGCCGATTACCGTGGAAGCGCGCGCTGGATCACCGGAGAGGCGGCAAGGAGAGACGGCCACAGGCGCCGGGGGGAATCTGACGCCATCCTCGTGGGCGCCGGGACGATCACACAGGATGATCCGCTTTTAACGGTTCGGCATATCCGGGGAAGGCAGCCCCTGAGGGTGGTCCTCGACGGAAAGTTGTCGGTGGAAACCGGGGCCAGGATTTTCAAAGACAGGCGGCATCCGGTCGTGCTCGTCACCACCGAACGCGCGTTTGTCAGGCATCGCAAAAAGGCGTCCGTCCTCGGACGCAGGGGTGTCACGTTCATCATTTTCCCGGGGGACC
>DATEDB010000023.1:0-4688 GCA_035286625.1 Bacteroidota bacterium | reverse complement strand
AATCATCTTTTTCGACGACTACGCCAACTGCCTCATCGTCGGCAACACCATGCGGCCCATTACGGACAAGCTGAAGGTGTCGCGGGAAAAACTTGCCTACCTCGTCGATTCCACCGCCGCACCGGTCTCGAGCATATTTTTCGTCAGCACCTGGATCGGGTACGAGGTCGGGCTCATCGACGCCGGGCTAAAATCGATCAGCTACCCGATGGAAAACGCCTACCTGGTGTTCCTCGAGACGATCCCGTTTCGCTTCTACCCGATCCTGACGCTCGTCATGGGTATTGCCATTTCGCTCATGGGACGGGACTGGGGACCGATGCTCGGCGCCGAACGGCGGGCGAGGACGACGGGAAAGGTCCTCCGGGACGGCGCGCTCCCCGCCCACGACACGACCGAGGGGTCGTCCGTGTCCCTCGACGGCGGCATTCCACGGAGGTGGTACAACGGGCTCGTGCCCATCGCCACCGTCCTGCTGGTGGGGATGATCAGTCTCTATCTCACGGGGGTAGACTCGCTGACGGCGGCCGGGAACGCAGACCGTTCGATCGGCGCGATCATCGGAGCGTCGAACTCCTTCAGGGCCCTGCTCTGGGCCTCGTTCGCCGGATGCCTGGTGGCAGTTGTGCTGACCCTCGGGCAGAGACTGCTGAGCCTGGAAGCGACGATGGTGGCGTGGGTCAACGGTTTCAAATCGATGCTGATGGCGCTGATCATCCTGGTGCTCGCCTGGACGATATCGGATATCACCAGGGACCTTCACACCGCCGAGTACGTCGCCGGGCTCCTCAAGGGAAACCTCCCCGTCCACCTGCTGCCGGTCATGACTTTCGTGATTTCGGCGCTCGTGAGTTTTTCGACCGGGACGAGCTGGGGTACCATGGGGATCGTGATGCCGATCGTCATCCCGCTCACTGTCGTGCTGAGCGGCGCTTCGCACCTTCCGTCGGAGGAAATCCGCCTGATGCTGCTCGGGTCGATCTCCTCGGTGCTCGCCGGGTCCGTCTTCGGGGACCACTGTTCCCCGATTTCGGACACCACCATCCTCAGTTCGATGGCATCCTCGTGCGACCACATCGATCACGTCCGCACCCAGTTGCCGTACGCTGTGTTCGTGGGTTCTCTCGGCATGATCGTGGGCGACATCCCGACGGCCTACGGACTCTCCCCCTACCTCTCGATCCTGATCGGATCGGTCGTCATCATCGCGGTGCTGAGGCTGTTCGGACGGATGCCGGAAACCGCCTGAAGGTCACAGGATTCCGGCCCCCCGCCGATCAGAACCAGACGAGGAGGGCGACCCCGAGGAGAACGCGGTACACGATGAAGACCGCGGTCGAACGCTTCTTCAGGAAGTGCAGGAGGAAGGCGATGGCGAGATAACCGGTGATCCCGCTGACGGCGACCGATATCGCGAGCGGGAGTATCGGCACGGTGTCGAGAAGGTGCCGGACCGAGAACATTTCGTAGAGTCCTCCGGCGATCACCGCCGGGATACTCAGCAGGAAGGAAAACCTCGCCGCGGCTTCCCGTGTGAACCCGAGGAAGAGTCCGGCCGTGATCGTCGTCCCCGATCTCGAGGCCCCGGGAATGAGGGCCAGCGCCTGCGCGAATCCGATGAGAATCGCATCCGTGGGCGTTTTTTCAGGCAGGCCCCGCTTCCCTCTGCCCGTGAGCTCTGCAACGAGGAGGATCACCGCCAGGATTATCAGGCTCCAGGCGATGACCGTCGTATCCTTCGTGAGGTCGCCCTCGATGATGTTCTTCAGGAGGAACCCGAGCACAACGATGGGCAGGGTACCGGCGGCGATCAGGAAGGCCAGGCGGCTGTCGGGCCGGAACCCCTCGCGCCGGGCCCGTGTCGGATGGGAGAGGTCGTAGAGGAGGGCGGCGGCCATCGACCGGACTTCCGCCCGGAAAAACACCAGGACCGATACCGCCGTCCCGAGCTGCATGATGGCGATCGTCGCCGTCCACTCGGCCGAACTCCCGGGGTCCACCAGTCCCATCAGTTTCCCTGCGATCGTCAGGTGGGCTGTGCTGCTGATCGGCAGGAATTCGGTGATCCCCTGTATGATCCCGAGGATCAACCCGTCCAGGATGTTCATAGGCGCCTCACCAGACCGCCTCCCGGGCCCGGGCGCGGCCGCTCAATTCTGAGCCGGCTGGATTCAAATGAGCAGGGGGGCGATGACGAGCGAAACGATGGACATCAGCTTGATCAGGATGTTCATCGCCGGGGCGGAGGTGTCTTTAAACGGGTCGCCAACCGTGTCCCCGACGATCGCCGCTTTGTGAGCGTCGGTGCCCTTCTTCTCTCCCTCGACTTCGCCCTTTTCGATCGCCTTCTTGGCGTTATCCCAGGCACCGCCGGAATTCGCCATCGTGAGGGCGAGGAGAACGCCCGTCACGGTCGCGCTTGCGAGCATCCCGCCGAGTGCGGCCGGCCCCAGGAGGAACCCCACCACCACGGGGGCGATCACCGCGGTGAGACCCGGGATGATCATCTCCGCGAGGGCCGCGGTGGTCGAGATTTCGACACAGCGGGCCGCGTCGGGTTTGACGCCCGGCTTTCCTTCCAGCAGTCCCGGGATTTCCCGGAACTGTCTCCGGATTTCGTCCACCATCTTCCCGGCCGCCCGGCCGACGGCTGTCATCGTGAGGGCCGTGATCAGGAATGGAAGCATCCCCCCGATGAACAATCCGATGGCCACAGAGGGATTGGTGACGACGATCTGGAGAGGCATTTCCCCTTCCGAGAGAAGCCTGGCGTACGTCGCCCAGTTCCCGGTCGGCGTTATTCCCGCCGAGGCCATTTCCCCCAGGTGTCGCGCGATTGACGCCGAAACGCCCTGGGAGTACGCCGTGAACAGTGCGAGCGCGGTAAGTGCCGCTGAACCGATCGCAAACCCTTTCCCGATCGCCGCGGTCGTGTTCCCGAGGGCATCGAGGCTGTCGGTGATCTTGCGGACATCCGGACCGAGTCCCGACATCTCGGATATCCCCCCGGCGTTGTCGGCGATGGGGCCGTAGGCGTCGACGGACATGGTGATGCCCACGGTGGCCAGCATGCCTACCGCCGCGATGCCGATGCCGTAGAGGCCTGCGACCTCGTTGGAGACGAAGATGGCGATGCAGATGGCGACCACCGGGAGCGCGGCCGACTCGAATCCAACGGCCAGGCCGCTGATGATGTTGGTGGCCGAACCGGTCTTGCTGGCGGTGCATATTCTCCGGACCGGACCGGCCGAGGTATAATATTCCGTGATCAATCCGATAAGAATTCCGCCCACCGTTCCGAAGAATATCGCCCAGAACACATTGTTGTTGACTTCGTAAGTCGTCACGATCCATCTTGCCCCGGCCAGGAACACCGCGGCGGCGATGAACGTCGAGTACCTCAGCGCGGCAGCGGGTGAATACCGTTTGAGGATCCTCATCGAGGCGATGCCGATGAACGAGGACGCGAGGCCGATCACCGCGAGGACAAGGGGGAGAGCCATGAGCACCGTCCTGATGGCCTCATTGTCGATATGCCCGCCCGCCTTCAGGATGCCCAGTCCCGACGGGAGAAGGGTGGCCCCGATCGCGATCGTCGCGACGATAGCCCCCACGTACGATTCGAAGATGTCCGCGCCCATCCCCGCGACGTCACCGACGTTGTCACCGACGTTATCGGCGATCACTCCCGGGTTGCGGGGGTCATCCTCCGGAATGCCGGCTTCGACTTTTCCGACGAGATCCGCGCCGACGTCTGCGGCCTTCGTGTAGATGCCTCCGCCAACCCTGGCGAACAGGGCGATCGAGCTGGCCCCCATGGCGAATCCGTTGATGATGCTTGCGGTTTCCGGGCGGCCGAAGAAATGAAAGCAGACCCCGAGGCCTATCAGCCCGAGACTCGCCACACTCACGCCCATGACCGCCCCGCCGTCGAAAGCGGTCAGCAGCGCCCTGCCCTGCCCGGACTCTTTTGCCGCCTGCGCCGTCCTCACGTTTGCGCTTGTGGCGGCCCGCATCCCGAAAAAGCCGGCGAGAACCGAACAGGTCGCGCCGCCGATGAAGGCAAGTGCGATCTCGGACCGCAGGAAAATCCATAGAAGGACCGCGACGATGCCGACGAAAAACACCAGGACCGAATATTCCCGTTTGAGGAAGGCCATGGACCCGATGCGGATCTGGTCGGCAATGCCGCGCATCACTTCGTTGCCGGGGGACTGGCGGTTGATGGAGGAATAGATGATGAAGGCGACCAGCAACCCTAAGAGACCCGCGAAGGGGGAAATCTGAATAAGAACATCCATTGAAAGACAACTCCTTTATTGACAGTTCATGGGATATTGGGGGCGGACGACGGCGTCCGCCCTGTATGAAGGCGGTGCAGCGCTCTGGCGGTTATCCGGTTTTCATGAAAAAGGTGGGATCCGGGCCTCACCGTCCACCGGTCAACCTTCCTTGTTCTGCGGATCCTTCCCCCCGGTGGAGAGGGGTTTCCGCAGGATTTTGATGAAAAAATACACCACGAAACAGGTAACGATGCCCATCGTGATGACCATCATGATAATAGCGCCCGGTGTCATATTCACGCCTCCTTATTTAGCGTTGGTGCGGGCCCTGTAGACGAGCACGCAGATGCCGGCGAATACCGCGGCGAGCAGCGCCCTGGACCCGTTGATGAGTGTCAGCTGCGA
>DATEDB010000022.1:0-5172 GCA_035286625.1 Bacteroidota bacterium | reverse complement strand
CGAGCCTCAGGTCGTTCGAACAGGAGGCCACCGAGGCCCTCAGCTCGCGGGAATGTTCGTGGACGGCCCAGATGGTGGACACGAGGAACACCAGGAACTGGAGGTTGGCGTGAGGCGTTCGGCCCGGATCGAGGAGATTCTCGCCCCGGTCGGTCGCCAGCGACCAGTTGCAATGTTTCCCGCTGCCGTTGATGCGGGCGAACGGCTTCTCGTGCAACAGCACGGCCAGGCCCTGCCGCCTGGCGATCCTGTCCATCATGTCCATGAGGATCTGGTTGTGGTCGACGGCGATGTTGACGCCCTCGAAGACGGGAGCCACCTCGAACTGGTTGGGCGCCACCTCGTTATGACGGGTCTTGAGCGGGATACCCTGTTTGTAGGCCTCCTCCTCGAGCTCCGTCATGAAGTGAAAGGCCCTCTCGGGGATGTTGCCGAAGTACTGGTCCTCGAGCTGCTGGTGCTTGGCGGGAGCCTTTCCGAACAGCGTCCGCCCGGTGGCCATCAGGTCGGGGCGCGCCTTGTAATAGGCCTCGTCGATCAGAAAGTACTCCTGCTCTACTCCGAGGGTGGAGAAGACCTGGGTCGCGGGGTTTTTGAAGTATTTCAACACGTTCAGTGCGGCGGTGTTGAGGGCCTGGAGGGAGCGGAGGAGGGGGGCTTTCTTATCGAGCGCCTCCCCTGTGTAGGAAATGAAGATGGACGGAATGCAAAGGGTGTTCCCGTGCGGGTATTCCATGACGAACGCCGGGCTCGTCGGGTCCCAGATCGTATACCCGCGGGCTTCGAAGGTGGCCCTGATTCCGCCCGAAGGGAATGAGGACGCGTCCGGCTCTCCCTGGATCAGCTGCTTGCCGGTAAACGCCTCGATGACGTGGCCGTTCTCACTGTAGGCGAGGAAGGAGTCATGTTTTTCAGCGGTGAAACCCGTCATCGGCTGAAACCAGTGCGTATAATGCGTGCATCCTTTCGAGAGCGCCCAGTCTTTCATGGCGACCGCGACGATGTCGGCCGTTTCCAGGTCGAGGGTGGCTCCACTGTCGACCACCTTCTTGAGTTTTGAATACGTGTGGCCGGGCAGGGCGCCGGCCATCTTGTCCATGTCGAACAGGTTTTCACCGAAGTACGACGAGACCCGTCGTGCAGATTTATTGTTCATAGGGTTTTTCCTCTGGTGGTGGAATGGTTTGGGAATCGGTCAACTGGGCAGCGTGATTTTCAATCGGTATGTTTCCTTGGGGCTGGAGAGTACCATCGAGGTCGTTGTGTGCACCACCCCCGCCCAGGCCTGGATTTTCGCAAGGAGCCGTTCGAGGCTCACGGTGTTCCCTGTCCGGATTTTAAGCAGGTGGGTCCCGTCCCCGGTGACCGCGTGCACTTCCAGGATCTCGTCGGTGGATTTCGCGTGGTCGATGAACGCCGCGTAGTGCCTGGAGGAATCGACCGTGACCAGGACGAAGGCTGTGATGTCCATTCCGGCCTTCTTCGGATCGAGGTGGGCGTGGTATCCCCGGATCACGCCGCGTTCTTCCAGTTTTTTGAGTCTCTCGCTCACCGACGGGACCGAGAGTCCTGTCGCCTCAGCCAGTTCGCTCCGCCGGGTGCGCCCTTTATTTTGCAGAATTTCGAGGATTTTCTGATCGATTGTGTCAATAATCATGTGAAAAAGGGAATGTACCTAACTAATTAAGGTAAAATCCGTCATTTGCCTACGAAATATAAGGAACGGCGAACTCCGGGGCAAGCAAAATCTTCAGGAATCGGTCATGACGTTCACGGACCCTGATCCCCCGGAAAACCCGTTTTGTTTGCATGTCTGTGTGGAAATCTCTAAATTTCACGATTAAGTTTTTTGCCAGCCAATCCACCAGAGGGAACGGAAGCCCCATGAAACAGTTTTCCATCGCAGCAGCCACAGCGCTCATATCGCTCTCGGCCATGTCACAGGTGAACCTGAAATTCGATCAGTACCAGCTCCCGAACGGACTCACGGTCATTCTCCACGAAGACCATTCCGCTCCCGTCATCGGCGTCGTGGTGATGTACCACGTCGGATCGAAGAACGAGATGGTCAAAAGGACCGGGTTCGCCCACCTCTTCGAACATATGATGTTCCAGGGCTCGGAGCATGTCGGTGACGACCAGCATTTCAAGATGCTGCAGGAGGTCGGCGCGAACATCAACGGATCCACGAACGAGGACGTCACCAATTATTACGAGGTCGTCCCCAGCAACCAGCTCGAACTCGCCCTCTACCTCGAATCCGACCGCATGGGTTACCTGCTCCCGGCGATGACGCAGGAGAAGCTCGATAACCAGCGCGACGTCGTCAAGAACGAGAGACGGCAGCGCGTGGACAACGTGCCCTACGGGACATCCTCGGAGAAAATCGCGAAGGCGATGTATCCCCCGGACCATCCCTACAGCTGGCCGGTCATCGGCTACATGGATGACCTGAGCGCCGCCGGGCTGGAGGACGTCAAGGATTTTTTCCGGACATACTACGCTCCCAACAACGCCTGCCTCTCCATTGCGGGCGATTTTGATCCGGCTGAGGTCAAACAACTCGTGTCGAAATACTTCGCCGGGTTCCCGAAAGGGAAGGAGATCGGGCGTCCCGCCGAGGTCAGCGTGTCAATCCCGGCCGACATCCTCCAGACCTTCGAGGACAAGGTCCAGCTGCCGCGGCTCTATATTACGTGGCACGGTCCGAAGCAGGAGACCCGGGAGGACGCGGTCATGACCGTCCTCGGCCAGATCCTGAGCAACGGAAAATCTTCGAGACTCTATAAATCCCTGGTCTACGACCGTCAGATCGCCCAGTCGGTCAACGCCTACCAGTCTTCATCGGAAATCGCCGGGCTCTTCCAGATCGTCACCACCGCGAAACCGGGGAGGAGCCTCACCGAAATCAACAACGTCATCGATTCGGTGCTGAACGGCCTGCTCTCCGGCGGCGTGTCCCAGGAGGAGATCGACAGGGCGGTCACGGGCATGGAATCTTCGATCGTGAACCGGATGTCGACGGTCCTGGGAAAGGCAAATTCCATGTCCGCATATTACCACTACACCGGTGACCCGGGCAACATCAACAAACAGATGGACATGTTCGCCGGGATCAAGCCCGCCGAAGTTCTCGCTGCCGCTAAAAAGTATCTCTCCGCTCACAGGATGCTCCTGAACGTCGTCCCGGAGGGGAAGACCGAGCTGGCGATTCAAAAGATTCAATGAGGAAAACGCGTATGATCCGGAATTTCATTCTCACAGCCTGCCTGTTCGCAATGTCGCTGCCATCAACCCGCCTCGCCGCCCAGGACCGGACCGTCATTCCGAAGGGAAAGCCGGTGCCAGTCGTTGAGCTGCCGAAGATTCAGAAAACGAAACTGAGCAACGGATTGTCCGTGTGGCTGGTGGAGCATCACGAGCTGCCGCTGGTGGCGATGAACCTCGTCATCCAGGCCGGCTCGGATCACGACCCCCTGAGCCAGCCGGGCCTGTCCTCCATGACGGCGGACGTTCTCGATGAGGGGACGAGGACCCGGGACGCCATCCGGATTTCGGACGACATCGAGGCGATCGGGGCGGACCTGGGGGTGTCGTCCGGGACCGACGGCTCGTTCGTGACGCTCAGGAGTCTCGCAAAGCACCTCGACCGCGCGCTCGACGTCTATGCCGACGTCATCGTCAACCCGGTCTTCCCTCAGACGGAGTTCGACCGCCTGAAGAACCAGCGGCTGACCAGTCTCATTCAGCAGAAGGACCGGCCCACGTCCATCGCGAACGACGCATATGCAAACATCCTCTACACGACGAGCCATCCGTATGGAACGAACTCGTCCGGTACCCCGTCGTCGATCGGATCGATGACGAGGGACGATCTGGTCAAATTTTACGGGACCTATTACAGGCCCAACAACGCGACGCTGATCGTCGTCGGAGACGTGTCGCTCGGGGCGATCGCCGCAAAGCTGGAAAAAGCGTTCGCACTCTGGACGGGTACGGATGTGCCGGCGCTGACCATCCCACAGCCGGCCGCGATCACGGCCAGGCATGTTTATTTGATCGACAAACCGGGCGCGGCGCAATCTGAGGTCCGGATCGGTTACCCTGCCCTCGCCCGGAGCACTCCCGATTATTTCCCGGTGTACGTCATGAACCGGATGCTGGGCGGCCAGTTCACCAGCCGGATCAACCTGAACCTCCGGGAAAAGCGCGGGTACACCTACGGGGCCCGGTCGTCCTTCAATTTTTTGAAGGGCGTGGGGCCGTTCACGGCCTCCTCCGGCATCGTCACCGACAAGACCGACAGCGCGCTGGTGCAGTTTTTCTATGAAATCGACCTGATGCGTGAAAAAGGGATGACGCCGGATGAGCTGTCGTACGTGAAGAAAGGTCTCATCGGCAATTTTGCGCTGAACTTCGAAACACCGGCGCAGCTTGCGGGAATGATGCAGAACATCATCCTCTACGGCCTGCCCGACGATTATTATTCAACGTACCTTCAGAACATCGAATCGGTCACCACCGGCGATGTGCTCCGTGTCTCGAAGGAATACCTGGACGGCTCGAAAATGGCGGTGGTGGTCGTTGGCGACCTGGCCACGATCAGGCAGGGGATCGAGGCGGCGGCGCTCGGGGACATCATCGTCTGCGACACCGACGGGAACCCCCTCAGGTGACCGCCCGCGCCGGTGAACGACACGAATGATCATGGAAGGAAATTGAGTCTTCAGTTCACACTACACGACAGGATCGAACGGTAAACTGAACGGCAAGGTTCTGATCCTCAATCAGAACTATGAGCCGATGAGCGTGTGCAACGTCAAGAAGGCGGTGATCCTGCTCTATCTCGGAAAGGCCGAACTGATCGAGGCGCACAACTCGAATCTGCTGCGTTCGGTTTCCATCACGATGCCGTTCCCCAGCATCGTCCGGCTGGGCGTCTACATCCACATCCCGTATAAAAAAATCATCCTCTCGCGGAAGAACATCCTGCGGCGGGACGGCCACCGCTGCCAGTACTGCAGCCGGGGCGACACCACCCTCACGGTCGACCATATCATCCCGAAATCGACGGGCGGGGAGGACACCTGGGAAAACCTGGTGACCGCGTGCGTCGAGTGCAACAACCACAAGGGGAACAGGACGGCCGAGAAAGCCCATATGAAGCTCCTC
>DATEDB010000021.1:0-4149 GCA_035286625.1 Bacteroidota bacterium | reverse complement strand
TCCTCCCGGCTGATGACCTCAGGGTTGATCATCGTCATCGGCCTGAGTTCCCCGTAACCCTCCATCTCCGACAGGTCGACCACCAGCACGCGCTCGAGACTCCCCACCTGCGTCGCGGCCAGCCCGATGCCCTGCGCCTTGTGCATCGTCTCGAACATATCGATGACCAGGCGGAGAATCCCGTCTGAGGCGGCGGTGACTGTGCGGGCCTTTTTCCGGAGCACCGGGGCTCCGTATGTGTATATCGGAAGTACGGACATATCGCGAATTGATCTCTTCTCAATATAAAAACGCCCGTGGGAAAATCAAAAACCCCGGCGGACCGGGAACAGCCGGCGTGGGCGGATGTCTCGGTCGGGCGCCGGGAGGGAGATGATCGAAGGGGGCGGGGTCACCGGAGAGGTGGTCGGGGACGGTTGTGTCCGAAGACGGCGGGTCGTGTGGCGCCGGGCCCGCCCGGCGTGGATCTAACCCAGGTACGCCCTGAGCTGTTTGCTGCGCGAGGCGTGTCTCAGGCGGCGGATCGCTTTCTCCTTGATCTGGCGAACGCGTTCCCTCGTCAGCTGGAATTTTTCGCCGATTTCTTCGAGGGTGAGGGAATGCTCCCGTCCGAGCCCGAAGTAGAGCCGGATCACCTCCGCCTCGCGTTCGGTGAGTGTGCCGAGGGCCCTTTCGACCTCCTTGCTGAGGGATTCCTTGATGAGCGAGTGGTCGGGCAGCGGCGTGCGTTCGTCTTGGATGACGTCCAGCAGCCTGTTGTCCTCGCCCTGGGCGAACGGCGCGTCCATGGACAGGTGCCGCCCGGAGATTTTCAGCGTATCGGCCACCTCGAACAGCGACATGTCGAGCTCCTCGGCCAGTTCGCTGGCGCTCGGTTCCCGTTCGAATTCCTGCTCGAGGGTGCTGAAGGCCTTCCCGATCTTGTTCAGCGCCCCGACGCGGTTCAGGGGAAGTCTCACGATCCTGGACTGCTCGGCGAGCGCCTGGAGGATGGATTGCCGGATCCACCACACCGCGTAGGAGATGAACTTGAAACCGCGCGTCTCGTCGAATCTTTTGGCCGCCTTGATCAGGCCGAGGTTTCCCTCGTTGATCAGGTCCCCGAGCGAGAGGCCCTGGTTCTGGTACTGCTTGGCGACGCTCACCACGAAGCGGAGGTTGGCCTTCGTGAGCTTCTCGAGCGCCTCCTGGCTCCCCTTCTTGATGCGCCTGGCGAGGTCGATTTCCTCCTCGGGGTCGAGGAGGTCGACGCGCCCGATCTCCTGCAGGTACTTGTCGAGGGACTGGCTTTCCCGGTTCGTGTATTGCTTGTTGACTTTGGCCATCGATCTCCGTCAGTGGGTTGTGGACCGGCCGCGCGCAACCTCGTCGCGTGACGCGCGGACGACCTTCAGATTCCTGTACTTCCTGTATATCCCGCTCCTGTACGTCATCAACGGGACGCGGGCCTCGATGCAGATGCCCGCGATCATCGCCTCGAGCGGTATGGCCGGACGCCCGAATCCTTCGAGCCCGGCGAATTTTCCTGCGTTCCTCCCGTTCATGCCGAGAATTTTTACCGACGAGAGGACGTCCTCGACGGTTTTTTTCTCCCGGGTCGTACGGGCTGCCGCGAACAACTCCACGGCGTTGAACACCGTGGTATAGCAGAAATACTCCGACAGGGCCGAACGCAGAGCTGTGAATTCCGACCGTTTCGCCGCCAGGTGCGCCGTGAAGATGTCGGTGTCGAGGACGATCTTCCTGATCATCCGCCCCGTCCCGTCCGGCCCGCCTGGAGGCGGTGCGCGAAGTCCGGGTTGCGGGAGAGCGATCCCTGCGCGTCCAGGCATTTCCGGACGGCGTCCGCCGACTCGGCCTGCATCAACGCGATCCTGTCGACTTCCTCGTCGGAATGAAAGCCTCCCGACTCCCGGCGCCGGCGGGGATCGATGGACACCAGGACGGTCTGTCCGGGACGCAGCGCCGCGGCGACATCCCTCGGGACGGCGATCGTTGCATCGCTTTTCAGCTTCGCGCGGAATTCAAGACGGGAAACGTGCGCCTTCATCGGCTGTCGAAGATTGAGAAAAGACCTGGATCCAGGGGCCGGAAATCTAACAACGTCTGCGTGGTTTTCGTTCGCCCCCGTGTCATGCGCGACGGGGGTCCTCCGGGACGCGGAACCCCGGTGTCCTGTTGAAGGTTACGAGAAGATTTCCTTTTCGTTGCACTTGCAGATCTGGACGCGACGATGTCCGAAACGGATGCTCCCGTGCTTCGAGGGTTCGGAATTGACGTGAAGGATCGGCTGCCTGACCGCGCCGCATTTCGGACATTTTTTCCCGGGCTGTGAGGCGGCCTTCGACGCCTTGTCTGCGAATGTCTGTTGCTTTGCCATTGAATATCACCCCATTAAATAAAGATGAAAAACAGGGATTAAAATACCCTGACCGTGTTCCCCCCCGCCTCCGTGGCCCGGTTGATAACCGCTGTCGTGTTTCCGACCAGTTCCTCCTTCCGCATGCCCTCGAGGACACCCGAAACGCCGGCGCTGATGGTCACCGAAAAACTCTTCTCCCCGATTGTGATGACGTGGCCTGCGATGTTCTTCCTGATTTTCTCCGCCCAGAGGTAGGCGTCGCTCGACGCCGTTCCCGCCAGCAGGACCCCGAAGCGGTTCGATTCGATTCGTCCGACGACGTCGTACGGGCGCACGCACGCGCGGATCAGCCGGGCGACGGTCAGGATGACGCGCTCGAACCCTTCGTCGCCGTACCGCTCGATGATTTCCCTGTTCTTGTCGATCCCGATAAAGAGCAGGGAGAGTTCGCTGCCGGTGTCGTCCGCGCGCTGGATTTCCTCGTCCATCCGCTGGGTGAAATATTTCTTCGAGTACATCCCGGTGACCGCGTCGACGATGACATACTCGTTGATGACGTCGTTCAGATAGAGCAGTTCGATGGCGGCTCCGACGTTTTCCGTGAGGCGGTAGAGGATCTCGATGTCCTGCCGGGAAAAACTGTACCGGTCGCGGCTCTCCAGGTTCACCGCCCCGTAACACTTGTTGAGCGAACTGATCGGCACCGAAACGAAGGACCCCTGGCGTGACACCTTCTCGCCTGCGAAATAGCGCGGCGGGGTCATCGTTTCCAGATCGTCCACCAGGGTGTGCATGTTTGTCCGGATGGTCCGGCCCGTGACGCTGGCCGCGATGTCGATCTGCTGGTCGGTGGCCAGAAACGGCGCCTGTCCCCGGCTGGTGACGCGCTTGGCGACCCAGTTATGCTTGTGCTCGTCGTAGAGGACAACCGACAGGTCGTCCCACCTGACCATCTTCGTGATCTCGTCGGAGAGGGCCTGCACGATCGAGTGGAGCGAGAAATTGGTCCTGATTTTTTCCTGCATGCGCCTGATCGAGCGCAGCAGCTCCGCGTTCAGCATCAGGTCGTACTTGTCGTTGTAACTTTTGATCAGGGCCGATACCAGTTTGGTGGCCTGCCCCAGAACCATCACGGTCTCCTCCCCGAAATCGTCCTCCGCGATGCTGTCCACCGCGATGACGGCCACCGGCAGTTCGCGCTCCCGCGAGTCCGCCGATTTGGAGTAGAACACGGGGACCCCCACGAAGGAGTTGATCCCCTCGTGCGCGGTGTAGTACGGAAAGAGTTCGTCCTGGGAATCCGGGTTGACGTTCGACAGGATTTCCGGTTTCCCCGAGATCGCCACGGCGCTGACGAGGTCGTGCCCGATGGAGAACCTCCTCGAGGAAAAATAGTTCAGACTGTCGGTGACCTTCGTCTCGAGCACCATCTGCTGCTTCTCCCTGTTCGCCCAGAAGAACGACACCGAGTGGGCGAAGAGGACTTCCTTGACCATGCCGAGCAGCTTGACGAGGAGAAAATCAAACTCCGTCCGCGGTTCGGTTTCACCCTTGAAGATCTCCGAATCGAAATCGAAAAAATCCGCCACCTCGTATTCCCTGTGGGGAAGAACCTCCCCGGAAAGCGCTGCCGCCATCACCGGCGAGGTCACGGGTGTGCCGTGCCGGTAGACCGGTGGCTCCCCGCGCGGGGCCTCGTCCGCCACGGCGCCCTCCGTCCGCCGATCCGGATCCGGCGTTTCGATATATCCGACATCATACTTCCCGGCCGTCTGCGGTTGTAAATC
>DATEDB010000020.1:0-5459 GCA_035286625.1 Bacteroidota bacterium | reverse complement strand
GATCCCGACGTTCCTGTACGTGAACAGGTAATATTTCAGGGAGCGGAGCTCGACGATGTTCCGGCGCGGGATGTACTCGATCCGGATCGTGCCGAAATCGGGCAAACCGGAATAGGGACAGACCGCCGTGAATTCGTTCGTGTCGATGCGGATCACTTCCCTTTTCCCCGGATGTTCGTACGGGAACGTTTCCAGGACGCCGGTGTCGATCGTCCCCGCCGGATCGGTGTCGTAGCGACGATCCAGGCCGGTGAGCGGTCTCATTCGCGGGGTTTTCCTGCCCATTGCTGTCCTCGGGTTTCTCTGTCCGGTCATAGTGACCGACCGGTGCATGCCGGCCGGGATGATACCATCTCAGGCGGTGGCGCCGGCCGAATCGCGGGAGTACGCCATGGCCTTCAGGACGGTGATCCGCTTCTCCAGTGGCGGATGGGTGCCGAACAACTCCGCGACCGCGCCCTCCCTGAAGTTCATCTTCTTCCCGAGCGGGTCCACGATGCAGAGGTGGGCCGAGCCCTTTTTGATGGAGACTGTCGGCGCCCCGGCGTTCTGGAGTTTTGTGAGGGCCGAGGCGAGGCCCAGGGGGTTGCGGGTCAGCTCAGCCCCGGAGGCGTCCGCCAGGTACTCGCGCTGGCGCGAGACCGCCATCGCCAGCAGCCTGCCCAGGATCGGCGTCAGGATCAGGGTGAGCAGCCAGAGGATCATCAGCGCGATCCCGAGCGTCCCGCCGGGACTGTTCCTGGAACGGGATCTCCCCCGCCCCCCGCCCGAGAGGACGCCGAACCTCATCCCCCTCAACCCCCAGTCCGAGAGGAGGAACGCCGCCCCGACGAGGGCCGCGACGATCGTCGAAAGCCGTATGTCGTAATTCTTGACGTGACTGAGCTCGTGGGCGATCACGCCCTGGAGTTCGTCGCGGCTGAGCGATTCTAGAAGCCCCTCGGTGACGGCGATCGCCGAATGGGACGGATCCCTCCCGGCCGCAAACGCGTTGGGGTCGGAGTCCGGGACGATATAGACCGCGGGCCTGGGGATTCCCGCGGCGATGACCATCTCATCGACCACATTATTAAGCACCCTGAAACGGGGATCGTTCTGCGGGACGGGGTACGCGTGCGCCGAGGCAAGGACGGCTTTCGCCCCGCTCCCCAGACCCCACGCGGCCGATGCGCCCCCCACCCCGATGGCCACCAGCGTGGCCAGGGGGTAACCGGACGGCGCTCCGGTGAAACCGAAGGGATCGTTTCCGAGGAAGAAGAGGTCGAACCCGACCCCCAGGAATCCCAGAAAGAGCATGAACAGCGCGATTACCATCGCGGTGCGGAACTTGTTTCTGCGCTGCTGTTCGTAGATGTTGGGGAACGACGCGAACCCCGTGTTTGCCACGCCCCTGCCCCGCCTATTTCTTCATCGTGAGATCCACCTGCGGGACCGCGCGTTCGGCGGCGTCGCTCACCGAGAAGAGCTCGGAGCGCTGGAACCGGAACATCGACGCGATAATGTTCCCCGGGAAGGTCTGCTGCGTGATGTTGAATTTCATGGCGATATCGTTGTAAAACTGCCGGGCGAAGCCCACCTTGTTTTCGGTACCGGTGAGTTCCTCCTGAAGCTGTTTGACGTTCTCATTCGCCTTCAGGTTGGGATAGTTCTCCATCAGCGCGAAGAGCTTCGTGAGGACGCCGCTCAATTCACCCTCCCGGGACGCCGCATCGGCCACTCCCCTGGCGCTTACCGCGGCGTTCCTCGCCTCGACGACCTGTCTCAGCGTGTCCTGTTCGAACTCCATATAACCCTTGACTGCGTTCACCAGGTTGGGTATCAGATCGTGCCTTCTTTTCAGCTGGATATCGATTTGCTTCCACCCGTTCTCGACCTGGTTTTTCAACGTGACCAGACCGTTGTACTTCGCGATCACCCAGACGAGGATGACCGCGAGAATGCCGATGACCATAAAAATACCCATGAGTCCTCCGGAGTTCCAAATGATTGAAATTATAGAAAAGTTACGAAGAATAGACACGCAAGTCAATTTGACCCCTGGCACCGCTGTATTGACATTACCGGGGCATTTCTCTATATTTTGCCGATGTTTATGCGGATTTTTAAACGAAAAGGATGACGGGAACGGGACCAAATCTGCCGGAAGAAACACTGAAGCGGATCGAGGCCCTGAAGGAGGAGGCATACCGGTCCGAAATCCGTAACCTTGAAGCCAGGATCGCCGCCGGCATCGGCCGTCACCTTGAAGCCCGGAAGAAATCCCTCGACGAAAAGATCTCGGATCCGAATCTTGAACGATCGTCGACGTCCGGGAAACACCTGGCCGGGATGCGAACATTCGAAGCCGGAATTCTCGAGACGCTCAGAACCCTTGCCCTGGAACGGCGATTGGAGAGAATCAAAGTTGACGGGAATCGTCGCCGCGAACGGATGAACGCCGGGGAGGGGGAGGAGAAAGCCCAGGAAGAAAACCGCGGAAAAACTGCGGCCGCGCTGGTCGATCCGGCCGTGAGGATACGGGCCATTCTCAGGCAGGCCAACGGTCACCTGGCTCGGGGAGATATGGTGCTGGCCTCCCGGGCCGTCTCGGAGGGTCTCAAACTCGACGCGTTCAACGCCGAACTCGTCGACCTCGACCTAAAAATCCGTGAGGCGCGGGAATCCGACGCCTTTTCCGCGCCCCCGGGTCCCCCGGCCCCGGAGAAATCAGATAAAAAGGAAAAGTCGAAGGGAAAAAAAGAGAAAGTACCGCAGCCGAAACCCGGGGCCGCGCCGGCGGAGGCACGGCCTGCGGAACGGATAAAATTCCCGTCCCGGCTCCTTTCCAGCGTCGCAGCCGTCCTCATTCTCGCCGCCGCCGTGATCGCGTACCTCGTGTACACACAAACGCGGCCGGACGCCAGGATGACGCTGGCGATCCTGCCGTGGTCAGCCCGCGGCGACAGCCCCGCTACGGTCGTATTCGCCGACGCGCTCCCGGAAATCGTCCTGAACCGGTTCGCCCGTTATTCCTTTCCCTTCGATCTGCTCGGCTATTCGACGACGGTGAACATGGCCAGGATCTCGACAAATCCCGCAAGGTCCCTCGCGGGCCTGGGGTATTCCCATTTCCTGCGGGGCAGTATCGAAGGGACGGATTCGGCATACAACCTGCGCGTGGAGCTGATTGACTCGGCGGAAACCACCCTGTGGTCCGAGGACTTCACCAGGGACGCGGCGGGCACCATCCTGGTCCCCATCGAGATCGCGCACGGATTGGGCCTGTACTTCGGATCCAAAATTCCGGAATCGCCGGTGGTCCTGCAGGTCAGGGACTACCAGGCCTATTTTCTCTATCTGGAGGGGCTCGAATCGTCGCGCCAACCGGACGGCCACGGGCTGGACGACGCCATCGACTCATTCAACCGCTCCCTCGCGCTCGATTCCACTTTCGCCGAAAGCCACGCCGGCCTGGCCTCGGCGCTCGCGGAGAAATTCTCGCTTGACGAGGGTCGTCAGGACACCCTTCTCCTCGACGTCGCCCGGACGGCCGCATCCACCGCGGTAAGGCTTGCGCCGGAGTTGAGCGACGGTTACCTCGCGATGGGCCGCATTCTCATCGAAAAGCGCCTGTACGAGGATGCGCTCGCCATGCTTGATTCCGCCGCGCGGCTCTCTCCCCGCGACGGCCGCATCCTGTTCCTGCGGGGGCTCATCTTCTTCCGTTCAGGACGGAACGATCAGGCCCTTCAGACGCTCGAGAGGGCGTACCGGCTGGATCCAAGGAACCCGGAAATTCTCAGGCAACTCGCGGCGGCCTTCCAGCTGGAGAAGTCCTTCGATCGCGCGCTCTGGTACCAGGAAACCGCAATGTACTTTTCGGCCGATTCGTCACAATCCCTGATCGGGCCGGTGTCCGACATCATCAGCCTGGATCCCGCTCTCTCCCTGAGCCAGGGCAGGAGGGTCACGTCCGCGTGCCTCAGGATTCTTGAGAGAGACCCGCGGGATTACCCCACGCTGTACAGCCTGGCACGCATGCTGCAGGTGAGCGGAGACATTCAGGAATCGATCACCTATTTCAACAGCCTGGGAACCATTCTTCGCGCCAGCGTGAAGACGAACCCCTCCGACACGCGGGCCAGGATGTACCTGGGGCTCACCCTCACCCGCCTCGGGCGGTATGACGAGGGACTCGCCACGGGTGAAGCCGCCGCGGCCGCCGATCCCGGCAACGTGGAGGTGAAATACCTCCTGGCAAGAATTTACTCCCTCCAGATGTATTCGCCCAGGACAAAAACCGTGGACGAAACGAAGAAGACGAAGGCGCTCGACCTCCTGAGGGAAGCCCTGAACCTCCGGTTCGATAATACGGAACTGGGGAGCGCGGATTTTTATAACGTGCACTACCAGGCGGACATCCGGGGCGCGCTTTCGCAGGCCGCGGGAGGGGATCGATGAAAAAAGAATACCCCGACGCCTCGAGGAAAAAACTTGTGGGCGAACTTCTGAAAAACACCGATAAGCTGCTGAAGGTCGGCGATTACGAACAGGCCCTCTCGGAGGTCGAAAAGAGCCTCGAACTGGAGCCAGGCAATTTCTACGCCCAGGCGTATAAGGAACGGATCACAGCCCTTCGGGAGAAATACGGGGAATCGTCACCGGCCGCCGGTGCCGCCCCGGAGACCCCCCGCCGGGTGGACCCCGCCATTCCCGAGGCTGAAACCGTCCCCGAAGACGAGGGGGAGGACACACCGGGGACGGAACACGCTGAAACCCGGGCGGGTGCGGATCCCGTGAATCTCCGGGAACAGATCGCAAGGGAAAGGGCGGATCAGGAATCGGAGACACAGCGGCAGGCTGAAGAGATCGCCCGGAAGGCGCTCGAGCAGGAGATTCACCAGGGAGCCGCGGCCGGGAAAATGATGGCCGCCGCACGTGAGGCCGCCGCCCGCGCAATCGAAGAAGGCCGTCTCCGTGCCCGGTCGGAACTCATCGCCCGGTACCGGGACGGCGTCGGCAGTTTCCTGGCCTCGGGCGACGTCGAGGGCGCTTTCGCCGAATTATCCCGGCTCACCATCGTTGATCCCGAGTACCCGGCGATAGCGGAGTTCGACCGGCAGATCTCGGCGGCCGCGGAGGAAAACATTGTCTCTTCCGCCGGCGAGGGCGCAGCAGAGGGCGGGCAGATCTCACGGGAGATGGCGGGCGAAATCTTCGGAAATATTCTGAAAGCGGCATGGCGGGAAGGCACGCCCAACGCCTCCCAGGCCGAAGTGGTGGACAAGGCGCGGAAACGCCTGGAGATTACTCCGGGGGAGGAAAGACAGGTAATGTCGCGGGTCCAGCGTGAAGTCGTCAACGAGGCGATGCGGGAAGCCTACCGGGACGGAGATCCCAATCCGGAAACCAGATCCTTCCTGGACAGGTTGACGACCGAACTGTCCCAGGGACTGAAATCGTTCTCCTGAACCTTCCCT
>DATEDB010000019.1:0-3896 GCA_035286625.1 Bacteroidota bacterium | reverse complement strand
ATCCTGAAAACCGCGCCGGTTGAAAAACAGGCCGATTTCTACAAATCGATGTCGATGGAAAAACAGGCTGAGCTTTCACGGGCAGTCTCGCAGATCGAAGCCAGGGCCTCCGAGAAACAATAAGCGGGACCCGGTAGCAGGTAACGCGGGGGACGCCGAAAGCGTCCCCATTTTTTTCCGTGCCAAAGGGAAATATTTTTTTATATATTCCCCTCCATGAGAATTTCCCCGGTCAACGTGCTCGCCGCACACATGCGCACAGTCCTCCTCGCGATTCTCCTGCCGGCTGCGGTCCAATCCGGGGGCCCGCTCTTCGGCCAGCTGAGAACGCTCGAGACGCACGATCTCCGCCTGGTCTACTACGATCCCGTCCTCGAGTATCTCATCCCCCACGCCGCCAGGTCGTTCGAGAACGCCCTCGCCTTTCACGAGAGGCTCTTCGACTATACGATTTCGGAAAAGGTGACTGTATTCCTGCACGATTTCAACGACTACGGAACGGGGGGTACCAGCACCATTCCCTGGAACTACCTGAACATCGGCGTCGAGCCGTACGATTACGTCTACGAGACCGCCCCCACCAACGAGCGGATGAACTGGGTGTTCAACCACGAGCTGGCGCACCTCGTAGCGGTCGACAAGGCCGCCGGCAGCGACAGGTTTTTCAGGTCCCTCTTTTGCGGCAAGATCCTCCCGGTGCCCGAGCAGCCGATATCGATGTTCTTCAGCTTCCTGACCAACCCGCGCTGGTATTCTCCGCGCTGGTACCACGAGGGGATCGCGACTTTCCTGGAGACCTGGATGGCGGGGGGAATCGGACGCGCGCTGGGGGGCTACGACGAGATGATGTTCAGGACCATGGTGCGTGATTCGAGTTATTTCTACGATTTCGTCGGGATCGAGTCGGAGGGCTCGACGATCGATTTCCAGATCGGCGCCAACGCCTACCTTTACGGCACGCGGTTCGTCAGCTATGTGGCGATGACCTACGGCCCCGAAAAGATCCTCGAATGGTTCAACCGTTCGGAGGGAAGCGACGCCTACTTCGCCTCGCAGTTCGAGAAGGTGATCGGGCGTTCGCTCGACGATGTCTGGGGGGACTGGATCGCGTGGGAACACCGGTGGCAGGAGGCCAACATGGATTCGGTGAGGACCTACCCGGTGACTCCGTACCGGCCGCTTTATCATGAAGCGCTCGGCTCGGTGTCGAGGGAATATTACGATCCGTCCACCGGGAAGCTCTACTGCGGGGTGAACTACCCGGGCAGAGTCGCGCACATCGCCGAGATCGATGTGAAAACGGGGGAGAAGCGGACCCTGGTGGACGTACCGACGCCGACACTCTATTATGTCGCTTCCCTCGCCTATGACGGGGAAGGGCGGAAAATTTTCTACACGACGGACAATTCCAGGAACTGGCGCGATATCAATGTGCTGGACCTGAACACGGAGGAGTCGACCATGCTCTTCAGGGACGCGCGCATCGGCGACCTGGTGATCAGCCCCGTGGACAAGACGCTCTGGGGCGTGCAGCACCACCAGGGCATTTCCACGTTGATCCGCATCCCCCCGCCGTATCTCTACCGGTACGAGTCGCTCGAACTGGCGTACGGGAACGACCTGTTCGATTTGGACATCTCGCCCGACGGAAAAACCATGCTGGGGATCCTCCTGGAAATCAACGGCCGGCAGAAACTCGTGAAAATGAACATCGATTCGCTGATCGCGGGATCCCGCTCCAACGAGTTCGTCTACGAGTTCGAGAACAACTCTCCCGCCAATTTCGTGTTCTCCCCCGACGGGAAGGATATCTACGGCACGTCATATTACACCGGTGTCTCGAACATTTTCCGGATCAACCTGGAGACGAAAAAGCTGGACGCGCTCTCGAACGCCGAAACGGGGTTCTTCCGGCCGGTGCCCTACACGGAGGATTCGATCATCGCATTCAAATACACCGGACAGGGATTCATGCCCGTGGCCCTTCCGATCCGCCCGACAGGGGACGTGGCGCCGATTCAATACCTCGGCCAGCAAATCGTCGAGAAGTATCCCGTTGTGATGGAATGGAAGCTCGATCCTCCGAACCCCCAACGGATCAACATCGATTCGCTCACAGTGTACAAGGGCGAATACGAGGGGCTCGGCGATCTGCACCTGGCGTCGGCCCACCCGGTCGTGGAAGGGTACAAGAACGTCTATTCCCTGGGGATGAACATGACCGTCTCCGACCCGCTCCCGTTGAACTATTTCAATCTCACAGGTTCCTATTCACCCAACCGGGATCTTTCACAGAAGGAGAGGTTCCACGCCTCCCTGGAATACTACCACCGCGCCTGGAAATTCACGGCCGGGTACAACAGTGCGGATTTCTACGACCTGTTCGGGCCCACCAAGACGAGCAGAAAGGGCTACACCGCGTCGGTCAATCACAGCGAGACGCTCCTGGAAGAGCGGCCGAGGGTCATCGACTATAACGTGACGCTCTCCGGATTTTCGGACCTGGACCGGTTGCCGGATTACCAGAACGTCGCCCCGACCCTCGACAGGTTCCTGGCGCTGTCGTTGAGGCTGAATTATTCGGCGCTCCAGCGGACACTCGGCGCGGTCGATTACGAGAAGGGGATGAAGGCGACGGCAAACCTGAGCAGCAAGTACGGCCGCGAGAAATTCTTTCCCAGGCTCTACTCGACTCTGGATTTGGGGATGATCCTCTGGGATCATTCGTCGCTGTGGCTCCGGACATCGGCGGGCAAGGCCTTCGGCGACCGCTCGAATTCACTGGTGAATTTTTACTTCGGTGGGTTCGGGAACAACTGGGTGGACCACGGGGAGATCAGGCGATACCGCGACTATTACAGCTTCCCCGGCGTGGAGATCAACGACGTGGGCGGGTCGAGTTTTGTCAAGGCGCTCCTCGAGTGGGACCTTCCCCCCCTCCGGTTCCGCCGGGTGGGACTGCCGATCGCCTACGCCAACTGGGCCCGTCTCGCCTTCATCACCGCGGGTGTGGTCACAAACCCCGAGGACGAACTCCTGCGGCAGAGGGCTGTGAACGCAGGCGCCCAGCTGGACATCAAAATGGTGCTGTTCTCGAATCTCGAATCCACCCTCTCCGGGGGGTTCGCCGCGGCGTTCAGGCCGCACCTCCCGCGGTCGAACGAATGGATGGTCTCGCTCAAAATCCTCAGATGATCCCCCCCGACCGGGCCGGTGCGCGATGAACCAGCTTCCCGTAGAGCGGCTGCTCGATACGGCGGTAAGCCTGCTGCCGGTGTTTCTTTTTTTGGTGGCCCTGGTTTTCCTCGACAGCTACAAACTGGTGAAACTCCACCAGGTGGTGGGGACGATCGTGTTCGGGGCCCTCGCGGCGGTCGTCGCCCTTTTTATGAATACGTGGATCGCCGGATATGTCCCCCGCGGCCTGCATATTCTTCCCCGTTACGCCGCCCCGGTCACCGAGGAGATCCTCAAGGCGGTGTTCGTGGTCTACCTGATCCGGAGCGGGAGGGCGGGATTCATGGTGGACTCCGCGATATACGGGTTCGCAGCCGGGGCGGGCTTCGCCTTCATGGAAAACGTCTACTACCTTCAGGCGGTACCGTCCCAATCGATGCTGGTGTGGCTGATCAGGGGCTTCGGGACGGCGGTCATGCACGGCGGAACGGCGGCGATCCTGGCGATCATCACCAGGAGCCTCGCCGACCGCGCCGGGGCCTTCCGGCCATGGCACGCGCTGCCCGGGTTGCTCGCAGCGATGGTCGTGCATTCGTTCTTCAACCATTTTCCGTTCCCTCCGCAATATATGACCGCGGTGCTCCTGATCGCCCTTCCTCCCATCATGGCCTTCGTGTTCACCCGGAGCGAAAGGTCCACGCGGGACTGGCTCCCCCCCC
>DATEDB010000018.1:0-4650 GCA_035286625.1 Bacteroidota bacterium | reverse complement strand
CGGACACCGTCGCCGAAAGCGGGGGGACGGTCTATATCCGGCCCGTATGGAACGGGGATTTCCCGTGGCTCCGCTCGGCGGTGAGCACCCGACAGCGCGGCGTCAGCCCGGGGGGCTTCGGCATGAACACAAGTTTCAGGGTCGGGGATACTCCCGAAAACGTCCGCGCGAACAGGAAGCTGTTCTTCGGGGCCGCCGGCATCGACGGGGGAAAGCTCGCCACCGCGGGGCAGGTGCACGGGGCGGTGGTGGCCCTTGCGGAGACATCCGGCCATTACCAGGGGTGCGACGCCCTCATCACATCGGTCAGGGGGCTCTGCCTGGGCATTTCGGTCGCCGACTGTCTGCCCATATTGCTGCTGGACCCCGACCACCGGTCGGTGGGGATCGTACACTCGGGATGGAAGGGCAGCGGGGGAAAGGTCGTCCTGAGGACTCTTGAGATGATGTCGGAGGCTTTCGGGACCAGGCCCGGGGACGTCCGTGCGTACATCGGGCCGTCGGCGGGGGGCTGCTGCTATGAAGTGGGGGAGGAGGTGGCGGCGATTTTTCCGGAGGACGTTCTGACGGTCGGCGGGGGTGGCAGGCTCCGCCTCGACCTCAGCGCCTTCAACCGGTCCGTTCTGCTGCGGACGGGGGTCCCGGAAGCGCAGATCGCCGTCTCCGGACACTGCACCATTCACGAGCCGGAAATCTTTCATTCATACCGCAGGGACCGTTCGGGATCCGGGCGCATGCTGGCGGTGGTCGGAATCGGGAAATAGAAGTCGTGACGCTGAACTTCACTTCCGCCGCCGTGACCCCCGACATTGTTTTTCATCACAGTTCTGAGTACATTTTTTCGACCGAAAACTGACTTTTTAACTGAATATGTGCGGAATCATCGGATATATCGGATCCAGGGACACTCTCCCTATCCTTCTTGACGGTCTCCAGCGGCTCGAATACCGCGGGTACGACTCGGCCGGCGTGGCCCTGATCCGGAACGGGAAACTGGAAATTCTCAAGAAGGCGGGGAAAGTCGCAGACCTCGTAAAATCCCTGGGAGTGAACGGGAGGCCGTCCCGCATCGGAATCGGGCACACCCGGTGGGCGACCCACGGGGCCCCGAACGATCTCAACGCTCATCCCCACACCGACTGCGGAAGCCATCTGGCGATCATCCATAACGGGATCATCGAAAATTACACGACGCTGAAAAAGAAACTCGTCGCCGACGGGCACATCATACGCACCGAGACCGATACCGAGATCCTGGGCCATCTCATCGAGGAAATGTACCGACGGACCCCCGACCTCTTTACCGCCGTCCGGCACGCCCTCATCGAGGCAGAAGGGGCCTACGGTATCCTGGTCATCTCGTCGAAGGAGCCGGACAGGATCATTGCGGCCCGGAAGGGAAGCCCGCTGGTGATCGGCGTCGGGGAGCACGAAAACCTCATCGCCTCTGACGCCGCGGCGCTCGTCGACCATACCCGGCAGGTGGTCTACCTGGCCGACGGCGAGATCGCGTCCATCACCGCCGACGATGTGACCATTAAAACCATCCAGGACGAGGAGATCGTCAAGCAGGTGGAAGAAATCACCTTCGATCTCGAACAGATCGAGAAGGGCGGGTTCGACCACTTCATGCTGAAGGAAATCAACGAGCAGCCCGAATCGATCACCAACTCGCTCAGGGGCAGGCTCCTCGTGGACGAGGGAACGGCGAAGCTCGGCGGACTGGATTCGGTGCGGGAAAAGCTTTTCGCGGCGGACCGGTTCATCATCACGGCGTGCGGGACTTCGTGGCATGCGGCGCTGGCGGGAAAATACATGCTCGAACAGATCACCGGTATCCCGGTGGAGGTGGATTACGCTTCCGAATTCCGGTACCGGGAACCCATCATCCGGCCGACGGACGTCGTCTTCGTGATCAGTCAGAGCGGCGAAACCGCCGATACGCTCGCCGCGCTGCGCGAGGCGAGGTCCCGCGGGGCCACCGTTCTGGGCATCGTGAATGTCGTCGGGAGCACGATCGCGCGCGAAACGGACGCCGGGGTGTACATCCATGCCGGGCCGGAGATCGGCGTCGCCTCCACAAAAGCGTTCACTTCGCAGATCGCCGTCCTTTCCCTGATCGCCCTGCTGGTCGGGCGTCATCGTGGAATGAGCGCCGAGAAGGGCAGGGTCCTGGCCAGGGACCTGGCGGAAATCCCGGCGAAGGTGAAGTCCGTGCTAGGGTCGCTCGACCAGATTAAATACATCGCCGGGGAGTTCAAACACGCCCAGAACTTCATCTATCTCGGCCGCGGAGCGAATTTCCCGACGGCGCTGGAGGGAGCGCTCAAGCTCAAGGAGATCTCCTACATCCATGCCGAAGGATACCCCGCCGCGGAAATGAAACACGGCCCGATTGCGCTCATCGACGAAAACATGCCGGTGGTGTTCATCGTCCCGAAAGACAGAATCTACGAGAAGGTTCTGAGCAACCTGCAGGAAGTCAAGGCCCGGAAGGGGAGGATCATCGCCATCGCGAACGACGACGACGACCAGATTGACGGGATGTCGGATTTCGTGATCAAGGTCCCCCACACCTACAGCTATTTCGGGCCGATCATCAACAGCATTCCGTTACAATTGCTCGCCTATTACATGGCCGTGGCGCGCGGATGCAACGTGGACCAGCCGCGGAATCTGGCCAAAAGCGTCACCGTCGAATAGATGGCCCGGGACGGACTGACCCCGTGCTCCCCGACCGGTGGCGGACGGTGAGTTGATTTTCATACCGGATTTTCCCATTTTTTTCACTTTATGGATAATCATCGAAGTCGTCTACGTGCCTGAAACCCGCCAGTTCAAACCACACCAATTCGCGCTCATCCTTGGGGCCTCCAGCGGCTTCGGGGGGGGTATCGCCGTTGAACTCGCCCGCCGCGGAATGAACATCGCTGGTGTCCATTTTGACAGGGCGGGGACGATACCCAAGGTGAAGGAGATCATTTCCAGGGTACAGGGACATGGCGTCAGGGCGCTGTTTTTCAATATCAACGCCGCCGACGCCGCGAAACGTGAGGAAACTCTCGATGCGCTGAAAGAGGAATTCGGGACGATCCCCGGATCCACCATCCGGATCCT
The DNA here is from genome assembly GCA_035286625.1 of Bacteroidota bacterium. Lineage (GTDB taxonomy): Bacteria > Bacteroidota > Ignavibacteria > UBA10030 > SZUA-254 > SZUA-254. The sequence continues at coordinate 1,533 of DATEDB010000018.1, read as the reverse complement.
CGTCCATTCTCTGGCGTTCGGGACACTCAAACCCTATATTGGCGAATCGGTTTCGGCATCCCTGACACAGGCCCAGATCGAAATGACACTCGACGTGATGGCGAATTCACTCGTCTACTGGACGCAGGGCGTCTTTTTCAGGGGGATGATGACCAGGGGCGCCAGTATTTACGCCATGACGAGTTCCGGAGGGCACTCGGTCCTGCCGAACTATGGCGCGGTCTCCGCCGCCAAGGCGGCCCTGGAGTCCCACATCAGGCAACTTGCGCTTGAGATGGGCTCATTCGGGATCCGCGCGAATTCCCTGATGGCCGGTGTCACCGATACTCCGGCCTTGCGGAAAATACCGGGAGCGGCGTCGATGATCGACATCGCGACACGAAAAAACCCGCAGTCGCGGCTCACCACGCCGGCGGATGTGGCACGGGCGATCGCTCTGCTTTCGCAGGACGACGCCGGATTCATCTCGGGAAACGTAATCGGAGTGGACGCAGGCGAGGATATCGTCAGCTACATCGGTCAAAAGAATCCCGGAGAACTGGGATAGGGGCCGAAGAGATACCTCCGGTCCGCGGTCGCGGGACGTTTCATCCGTCATTCCTCATCTTCCGGGTTTTTATTGATTTTTCCCTCCCGAATGATTATATTTTCCTCGAATTCCTGATCATGTCGCCTGTTGTTTGTCGGCGGTTGCCGAACCCCGAACGCCAGTTGCCGGTTGACGCGAGGCCGGTCTCATCCCGGCCACATAGATCGTCTCGAATCATCAACGAATAACACCTGGAGGATCCCATGCCGCAAAAAGCCAAAGGACGCGCAATGACGAAAAAACCCGCGTCGGTAAGGGTTGACGCGAAATCGTTTTCCATTCTCGACCTCGTCAAGGAACTCAATTCGTTCAGCGTGGATAATTACTGGGACCTTGGAAAGTTCCTCGTGGACAAGGTGATGCCCCTGGCGCGCAAGCAGGGGATGTTCGAGGAGCAGATCCTGAAGATGGTGTCCAGTCATCCCGGGATCAAGTTTCCATTCAGCATGCTGAAACAGTGCCAGCAGTACTACAGCTACTATCCGGACGTCAAAAAACGACCCCTCCCGGAGGTGTTTTACTTCGACCTCGCGACGAAAGTGGACGAGACGAGGCGGAGGGACCAGTATGAGAAAATGGCGAGGGACTCCCGCTGGACAATCACCGATTTGCGAAAGAAGATTCACGACGACGATGTGGCGCGCCGGATGGACGAGCGGACCAAATACGGCTTCGATCTCCGTGACCGCAATGTCTGGACTTTCGAAACACCGGATCCGCGCTTCGGCCGGCCGAATTTCAAGGGACGGCTTCCGGGGCAGATCGTCGCGAATGCGCTGTTTTATTACACGAAGGCCGGAGACTACATCGTGGACCCGTTCGCGGGAAGCGGCACGACCGGCGACGTGGTGGAATCCGTCCCCACCTTCCGCGACCGGAAGGTGAAAATGTACGACTCCGAACCGGTCCACGACAGGATCATCCGGAACAACATCCTCCATACC
>DATEDB010000017.1:0-8360 GCA_035286625.1 Bacteroidota bacterium | reverse complement strand
GTTTAGGAAACCGCTGCTCTATCCATGCTGAGCTACGGGGGCATGGAAAATGAACAAATTTAGCCGATGGGTGTCCGTCCCACTCGGTGACTGGTTACCAAAATAGTAACCACTTGTCTCGACGATAAATCCCTGTCCGGTCATTCGGCCATTCCGGAGGACTGCAATCCTGAAAGGGACCTTCAAAGCGCATATTTGCCGGAATTTCGAATGATTTGAATTGCATCACCAATTTACGCACTCAGACGTCCCCGTTCAAGTCCCCTTTGTCGGAAAATGCGGAAATACCACATTGCCGTCCGTCCATCAGGCTTCCATCTTGCCCGTGTCCCGTTGAAACAACCCAATACCAAAAAATGTCGTTGATTCTATCACTGACGTTTCTCCAAAACAAAAACCCCGGCCGTTTCGGGTCGGGGCTTCGTGAGTTCAAGGCAGTTCTGAATTTATTGTAAGAGCAGCATCTTCTTCACGTTTGTGAACGTCCCGGCGGTTATTCTGTAAAAGTACATTCCGCTGGGAAGTTCCCTCGCGTCAAACGTAATTGACTTATATCCTGCCACCTGAACCTCATCAATTACATTTGTGACTACCTGTCCCAGCATGTTATAAACAGATAATTGGACATGCTCTGCCGTCGGAAGGGCATATTCAATGATTGTCGACGGATTGAAGGGATTCGGGTAGTTTTGTGCTAAGGCAAATTCCTTCGGTAATTCCACCACTGACGTTGGAGAGAGACGGAGTGAAATCTCCACAGCAGGTTTCTCTATTCGAATATCTCCACTTCCTGTAAGAGGGGTCTCTTTGCCATCAATGAGTAGTGTCGCCTCTTCACCGGAGTCCCAGTGTATGGTCAATGGGTAGACGGCACCTGTGATGCGGATTGGCTGTGATTTATCACCTTCAGCGGTCTCCACATTCAGGTTTGAACCGTACCGTATATCCAACCCCGCCGGTGGCAGTGGGGGCATCTCATACGTCTCCAGGTCAATTTCACCCGCCGAGGCGCTGTAATACAACGTCCGGCACTGACCAGTCCCGTCCTCAATGGTCAGACTGCTCCACTTCCCACTGCTGAATACACTCCCATCTCCATCGGGCCGTTTCTTCACCCGACTCAACATCGGCGGGTTCCCGGGTTCAAGCATCACCGAGCCGGTCTTCAACACCAGCTTACCGGTGTTGGATACCTTCACCCAGTACCCGTAGCCGGGCTTCAAGGTGTCTTCGGCGAAGTATCCCGAACCGGGTGAATATCCGAAAATACTCGCCACCACGGTTGTCGGGGAGACTCCTTCTATCTCACTGGTGAGAACAGGATAGGACAGACATCCGATCATATTCCATCCTTGAGTGACGTCGGCACTATCTTCGGTGATCCCGGTCCCCTGAATCAGGACAGATTCCGCAGAGTCAAACCTCACCCAGTACCCGACACTGTTCTCGAGTGTTCCAGTCGATATATAGCCGGCCGCGTAGGCAAACGCCGCTGAAATGGCGCTCGGATAGACTGCAGTTTTTGTAAAATCGCTGACAATCAAGGGAACCGAAACCATATTCCAGCTTGCTTCTGCCATGTACTCCATTGAAGAGGTTGTCCCTGTGAACCTTCTCAGACCCGGGATATAGCCTTCCTCGAGATTCACCGCACCGGGACTGCTCGCCACAACGGCCGACTGACCGATGGAGCTTTGAAGTGTTACTCCACCGGCGCTCGAGCGACCGCCTCCACGGTCCACCACATTCCAGGGATGAATCACTGTCTGACCGTACAGCATTCCGCCGGTTACGGCAAACAATATCAATATTTGAAGTATCGTTTTCATAGAGTTGTCTCTTTCCCTAATTTATCGAATGCTATCTTATCTCATTCATGAGACACATCGTCAGGAAGAGAACCATCTAAGAATTGCATATTGTCGGGCGCATTACCTTGTATTGTAAGCGGTGGCTGGCCGGAACCGGAATTATCATACGTGTAGGTGATACGGTAGCTGTACATTTTTACAAGAGTTGTAGGTGGAAATTCTATCCCTAAGTGATATGCGCGAGAACCGTTATTAACAACGTGTGAGGTTGCCAGTACAATGCTGGTAGCACCGCCGGAAAAAGCAATACCGGAGGAACTGGAAGCTATTAAGGAAGCAGAAGGCAAGGTAAGGGTATGATACCTCAAAGAGAAATCCAGCTCAGTTGTCGCGTCACCGTCGTATCCATAACATGTTGCTTCTGTTATTGTAACTCCGTCTGGGATTTGCAAGTCTATTCTATAACTCCTCGCGGACACATCGGTGTTGACTAACCCGGACTGGTAGCCGAAGCTGGCACTTTCACCGGTTAGATACGCCCTACCGGTTGCCCAGGCGGTCCCGGTAATATACCCTGTCTTGGGAGGGTTATACACAAATGCCGAGGCGAATACCGTATCATCCGCCTGGATGGACCCGGCAACGTCTAATTTTTTTTCCGGACTTGATTTGCCCATACCGACGTTGCCATCGTCGGCAACGGCGAACCGTACACTGTTTAACAAACCCCCACCGTCCGCATAGACTTGCTTGATCTCCAAACCTGTCGTCGCCCCCTCCTGTATGCGCCAGCGATGGGCCCCATCACGACGGAAAGCAATATCGTTGTCATCGACAACCACAGGTCTGTTCACATGAAAACCCCAACCCGGCGCCGTCCCTATGCCCACATATCCTTCATCGAAGTGAATATTGTTACCACTGATTACCCACGGAGCAAGCGCCGAAGGAGCGCTCGCCAGGGTCGATCGCGGTGAAAATACTAACGGATAGGCTGGTCCTGCGGGACCCGCGGTTGCTTCCACCTCAACGTAGAGCTGTTGGTTAAAATTCACTCCGGTTAACGGTGCACCCGCGCTACCTAAAATGACACTGAATGTCCCCTGGGAAACAGGGACAGCCGAATGGGTCTCGGTCCAGACCGAACTCCCGAGGGTTAACGCGTCCCAGAGGGAGAAATCGATATCATAGTCGCCATCTGCCGCGGGCGTACCTATCGAGGTCGTCAATAATCCCTGGTAGGACATCGTCAACGGAGAAGCAACCTGCAGACCAAATGTTTCACCCTCCACTACTTTATTTTCTACACCGTCCATCAAAGACGGCTGAGCCTTCGATACACGCTGCATACCTGCCTGTTGTCCAAAAGTAGTGAAACTCAGGCAAACTGCCGCAATCAAAACAAACAATAGGTAACGTGCCATGACACCCTCCTGTGAATGGATAAAATGATGTATCGGATTACTGTGAGAGTTCGGATGAGTGAGTTATTCGTCAATTTCTTTTAAGATGAGATTTGCCATGATCTTAAGTTTCGTAAAATAGTAACATATCGCAGGCCGAATGTCAAGAATCGAAGACCATCTCCCCGGTAAGATGAAAAATAGCCTCCGGTAAGAGGGTAGGTGGGACTCCAACATCGGGTCTATACCCCTTATAGAATCGAAAATCAGCCAAGTAACTTTTTCCCCCCCTTCCATATATCTGTGTGAGGCAAGATCATGCTCTATACCATGCCGAGCTGCGGGGGCAGGGAAAAAACACGAAAAACGCCCGAAAAAAACAAATTTACTAAACTTTCGCGGTAAACTCAAGGAGGGCACGGTTTTACGCTGCCGCGAAGGGCGGATGATCTGCCTCCGCCATCGGGCCGGAAGAGGCAGGAGAGCATTATTCCCCGCATTCTTCGCCGAAGACATCATCCTGAACTTGAGCGTCGACCCGCAACCTGTCTATTCTGCATATCGTTATTCGAGTTCGATCAAAAATAATATTTTTTTACACCGGACGGGTATTTCATTTCATCCCGAAAAATGTTATGATCATGTAAGAGGCATTTCGCACCATGTCGATCGACCGTCACAACGGTCAACCGCGATCGACCGCATCTCATAAGAAAAAAAATCCCGGTCCCTTCCGGCACCGGGCTGGTCAACACATTCATTCTACGATCATGGCCATGCCATCACCACCCCTCCCTGAGGCGCGGGAGGTCCGTAACCCCGGTCAGACCGGCGCAGGAGCGATTCCCCCGATCCGCTGGATCATCGTCGGGTATTTTTTCTGGGTCGGGATATATCTCGGAGCGCTCATCATGCACTCCGCGACCGCTTATTGAACCGGGAGCAGGCTCCCCCCTCATCTCAGCAAGAGCAGCTTCATCAACCGGCCCGTAACCGGATACCACGGGCCCGAATATTCCACCCTGCAGAAATATACCCCACTCGACGCGTTACGTCCGTTATCATCGGTGCCGTCCCACACCGCCTCGTGATACCCCGCTCCCTGGTCTCCGCCGCCGATCAGCGTCCTGATTTTTTCGCCGAGGATCGAATGGACCGTGATGCGCACATTCCCCCGTTCGGGCAACCCGTACCGGATCGTCGTCGAGGGGTTGAAGGGATTCGGAAAGTTCTGGCTGAGGACGAACGAGCCGGGCACTCCCTCCCCCGCCCCCGTGGAGACGTCGGTGAGGGTTTTGATGACCGTCCATCTGGCGATGGCGGCGTCGGCGTTGGCCAGGAGGTCGGCGAGGCCGTTGCCCGCGACAAGGGCGAACGCCACCCTCTGCGAGGCGCCGCTGGCGATCACATACGGACCGGAGGAGATCACGCTGTGGATGTCACCCTTCGAGGTATCTTTCACGACACCTCCGGAGATCCACCCCCACTTTGCCGCCCGTGACAGGTCGATCGTAATCGAATTAAAGAGCGCCCTGTAGGAAGCCGCGCCCTCAAGCGCCACCACGCCGCAGTAGACGGTCGGGCCTGTCGTGTCGTACCAGGCGTACTCCATGGCGCGGGCCGCGTCGAAGTCCGTCCGGTTCGAATCGAAATAGGACCCGGAGTTCACCGCCGACGAATTCGAAAACACGTCCCAGTCCATGAACAGGCCCGCGTAAAAATTACTGAGCGGCGCACCGGAGACGTTCGTGATGCGGTAGTCCGTGATCAGGTAATCGTCGTCGGGGGCGGAGGCGTAGGCGTACGAGTTCATCAGCACCCTGACTCCGAGCCGGTTCGCCGCCGGCGCCGTCGAGTCGGTGAAATAGGTGTTCCCTTCCTCGTCGGCGACCGCCCCGGGACCCGACATGCCATACGTGAGGGCGGATGTGAAGTCCGCGTCCTGCGCGGCCCCGGGGTTCCTGACGACGTTCACCAGCTTCGTCGCCGAGGTTCCCATCAGCAACCCGCCCTCGAAGAGCTGGTTGTCGCCGTTAAAAATAACCCCGACGCCCTGCGTGTTGGACGGGAAATCCTGAAAACCGATCCGCCCGTTGTTGGTGAGGGTCGTCCAGACGTTGTTGACGGTGTGCGTGGCAAATGTCGGGTTGAACAGCATGGTGAACTGCTGACGGTCGGAGTACGATCCGTCGGTGATGCCGAGGGTGAACGTTACGATCTTCTGGGGGGCGATGCCCGGCTCGACATGGATCCGGAAGGGCACCGCATCGTTGTTCACGCTCCCCGATGTCGGAATGGCGCCGGGCAGGAACACGCCGCTGGTGACCGTCACCGAGGCGTCGGTCGAGGTGAGCGTGATGGTCGTGGCCGATGAGGTCGGGTCCAGGTAATTTGTGAAATCCATACGAATGTCGACGTCCTCGTTCACCTCGAAGGCCCCGTTGTTGTTGCCCCCGGCCGAGTCCTTCGCGTAATAGTTCGTCATCCTGACGGACGGCCAGCTTTCTGTGAGGGCGCGATAGGCGTTGACCCTCCCCTTGCCCAGCTTGTACCTGTAGGTGATGTTCGCCGTATAGATGTCGTCGCAGGTGACCCGGACCTGCTCGGCGATCTGCGCGGCCGTATACGAGGGGAACCGGGCCCTCACCAGGGCCGCCACGCCGGCGACGAGCGGCGTCGACATCGAAGTGCCGGAGCCGTACGTGTAGACGCCGGGATAATATGTGCTGTAAATCAGATTGGACCCCTCTCCGCCGGGCGCGGAGACATCCACTCGTTCGTTGTAACTCGAATAGGTCGCCTTCAGGTCCGCGTTGATCTGCGTGGCCGCCACTGACACCACGTTGTCGTAGCTGGCGGGGTACTGCAGTTCGGCGGCAGAACCCGTGTTTCCGGCCGCGGCCACGATCACCGCGCCGAGGGATGCCGCGTAATTCACCCAGTCCTGCTCGGCCTGTGAATACCCCGACCCGCCCCAGCTCAGGCTGATGATGTCGGCGCCCGTTTCGGCCGCGTACACGATCCCCTGGTAGCCCGCGATGATGTAGGGGCTGCCTCCGGGACCGCGCGTGTCGTTATCCGCCGTGGCTTTCACGGGCAGAATCCGCGTATGGAACCCCGCTCCGGCTATCCCCCTGTTGTTGTCCGGGACGGCGCATGCGATTCCGGCTGTCTGCGTTCCGTGCGCGTTGTTGGCGGCCGTGGGAATCGGAGCGTTGTCTTCCGACGGCGAGAGATAGTCCGCGCCGCCGAAGTCCCACCCCCGCCAGTCGTCGATCTTTGTGTTGCCGTCGTCGTCGAGCCCGTTCATGCGCCTGTCGCCCCCGAGGCTGTCCGGGCCGTCCTCGCCGGGGTTTATCCATACGTTCGCCGCGAGGTCCGGGTGGTCGGTCTGGACGCCGGTGTCCACGAAGCCGATCACGACATTCGAATCGCCCTTCGAGATGTCCCAGGCGCTGTCGGCGTAGACGGTCCTGATATACCACTGGAGGTTGAAACTGGAATCGTTCGGCACGTAGGAGTATGCGTCGAAGAGCGGATAGATGAACCAGGGCTCGGCGAATTCAACGCCGGGGGCCGCCGAGAGCTCCGCCGCGGCGACGAACGGATCCACCGGCGCGTCGTACAGGACGACGAAAAACCTGGAGAGTTCGTCGTCCGCCTTCCACCGCGGGCCCGAGTGCGACGGGAACAGCATGTCGCTCCGCCGGACCTGGAGGGTTGAATTCAGCTTCAGGGCAATGCCGGCCCCTCCGGCGGGCGAGGACGCGAAGGGGTCGGCCGCCATTTTCACGATGACCCGGTCCGGAAGATACAGGCTGTTTTCAGGTGATTTCGGATGGACCCCGGGCGGATATGTGAACACCCGCGCGCCGGCGGCCCCGGACGCTCCCGCCCCGGTCACGGAGAGGAAAAGGAAAAGGAGCGTGAAGCGCAGTGGAACACCGATGGTATGCGAAATCCGAAAGTTTGCGGGAACGGTACGTTTCTGAAATGTCATCGTCATACTCCGAAAATATCCGACGGGGTTCATCATGAATGTAGAAATAATCTCAGAGAGGCACAATATTATTTATAGAGCCCGCGACGGCGGATGTACTCCTCCACCGCGGGGGGCACCATGTAGCGTATCGACTGTTTGAATTTCACCCTCCGCCGGACGTCGGTCCCGCTGATGCCGACCTGGGGGACGGTCACCACGGACGCCCGCTCGAGGAAACCCGAATGCGCCGACGGCGGATCGAAGCCCGGCCTCGTCAGCACGACGAGGTCGGCGAGGTTGAGGATCTCCCGGGGAGATTTCCACCCCTCAAAGTCGAACAGGTTGTCCGCCCCGATCAGCAGTTTGACCGGTGATCCGGGGTAGAGCCTGGAAACCTCCTTCAGCGTATCGACGGTGTACGAGGTCCCCCCGCGGGCGATCTCCATGTCGGACGCGGTGAACCCCGCGTTACCCTCCACCGCGAGCCTTGTCATCGCCAGCCTGTCCTCCGCAGGCGCGAGGGACTGCATTCCCTTGTGCGGGGACCTGGCCGATGGGATGAACAGGACGAGCCCCAGGCGCAGGGTGTCACGGACGCTCTCGGCGACGATGAGATGGCCGTTATGGGGCGGGTTGAACGTCCCGCCGAAGACCGCGACGGTCACGCGTGCGCCTTTTTCAGCCGGTATTTTTTTTCCAGCGAGCGGAACACGCCGCTCGTCTGTTTCGGGAACGAGGGGTCGGAGGGGTCCATCCCCGCCACGTACCGGCGGAGCCGGTCGATGGTGCCCGGGCTGTCCACCGCGAAGATCGGCGCGGTCGGGGTGGTCGGATAGATGTGCACGTCGAGGGCGCACAGCCTCGACATGATCCCTTCCCCTTTCGCCGAAGGGAAAGCCCCGGGGCGAAACACCGACGGATGGTTCGCCTTCAGCGCGAGCATCGCGGCGCGTCCGTCCGCGGCGGGAGTGACCACCACGGCATCATCCTCGGTGCCGAGAAGATCGAAGGCCCGCCTGATCAGGCCCGTACCGACCAGGGGGTTGTTTTCCAGGACCACGACCACACGGTGATAATATTCCAGGAAGGCGTTCTCCACGGCCTGGCCCACAACCCGGTCGTACTCGCCGTCGGGCATGTCCAGCATCCTGATGTTCTCTCCCG
>DATEDB010000016.1:0-3330 GCA_035286625.1 Bacteroidota bacterium | reverse complement strand
GAGAAACAGCGGGAGATGAACCGCATCGCGAACCAGCATCTCTCGACCCACCTGGTCAGCCCCAAGGCGCTCAGGGAGGCGTTCGAGTTGATCTCGGCGTACCGCTGCGATACGTACCTCTATTCGGAGTTTCCGCACCTCTCCAGGCATTTCGACGTCTTCAGGGGAAGCGACACCGCCACGTTCCACCGGGAAGAGCTCTACATGCTTTTTACACCGCTCTCCCCGAACGGGGACGAGGCGATCAGGGCGCTGTACGACACCGGTCTGCTACAGCCACTCGGCCACAGCGTGGACTCCAGCATGAAATTCAAAGTGCCTTTCCTGTACCGGCCCGGGCTTGGCGTGCGGGACCGCCGGAGAAAACCGATCTTCAAAGACCGGCCCCCGGTCAAACAGCAGGAACACCATAACGATTTCCAGACGCCGCCGCCGCCGGATGAAACTCATCGCTCTCTCGAGGATCTGCAACGGGTGCTGAGCCGATCCGGGGGCAATTAGACCGGGATTCCATCCGCCCGGCGTCGCGTGACCATCCGGGAGTCACCCTGCGATCGACGTGATTCTATTGACATTTATCGTTCAATTCGATACAATAGCGTCAGATCCTCTAACCTGGTTCGGATATCGTGTCCCGGTCGAATCCCGAGTATGAAATCATCTCCGACCTCGGCGAGCTGATGGCGATCGGTCCCCATTGGGATCGTCTTGCCGATAATTTCCCCACGCCGTTGCTCTCTCACGCCTGGTTTACATCCGCCGCCGCCGCCCTTCACCCCGATGATCAAATCCATGTCGTCCTGAAAAAATCCGCAGGGGAAGTATGCGGGGTGGCCCCGATGGTGAAACGCAGGCGGCACGGGTTCAGATCCCTGGAAGTCATCGGGTCGGACATCCTTCGCGAACCTGCGGGCCTGCTCTATAAGACCCCCGGAGACCTTCGCGATATCCTGGACCACCTTGCCGGTTACCGCCTCCCACTCTATTTCGACACGCTTGCCGACCCGGTCCTCGTCGCCGAACTCTCGGTGATCCGCGGAGTCGCCTCCGCTCCCGGCAGCAGGGAAGGGGTGTCGGGCTCCCCGTGGGTCAGGATTGACCGCAGCTGGCAGGAGTATTACGAGGGGCTCGACTCCAGCTGGCGGTCCGCCAGGAGACGGGCCCATAAAAAAGCGGATGCCGCCGGAAAGGTTGACTTCGAATTTATTTCGCCCGACCCGGACTGCCTGGACAGGCTGATGGAGGAGTTCATCCTCGTCGAGGGAAGGGGGTGGAAGGGGAGGCTGGGGACGGCGCTCGCCAATACCATCCGGGGCCGGGGTTTCTTCAAATTGTACGGCAGGGAGGCGGCCGGAAAGGGAATTCTGCGCCTCGCGTTCATGAGGATCGACGGCGCACCGGTGGCCGCTCACTTTGCGGTGGAGTGCCACAGACGATACTGGCTGTTGAAAATCGGCTATGACGAAAAATGGTCGCCCTGTTCTCCGGGTATCCTGCTGATGTATGCGGCGCTCGAGAGGGCCTTCGATCTGCGCCTCGAGGCATTCGAATTCCTCGGGAGGAACGAACCCTGGATCAGGATCTGGAAGCATAAACTCCACACGTATCACCAGCGGAGCGTTGATCAGGTGCCCGCCCGCCGGATGGCGACCCGCGCGATCGCGACCTGCGGGAAGATACACCAGAGGATCCGTACGAAACTCGCGCGCCGTTCGACGGGGGGATAGGCCATCTCCATCCTGGGACCCATCGTGAGCCGGAGGCTGGCCACGCGCCGACTGGCCGGGCCGTCAGTATCGGACGCTCTCGAAATGGCATCGGTATTCTTCAAACGGGGATGGCGATGCGCACCCGGGTCGTGGGTTTATATCCCTTTCGGCTACCCATGTCTGCCATACAACGCGCCGCGCTGGAAATCGGTGTCATAATCGATATTTCGTGTGTACATTGCTGCGGGACCCCGCTCAAGGGCGCGCATGAAAATCGTCATCGATAAAGATATCCCGTTCTCGGACTCGATGTTCGCCGGCCGCGCGGAAGTGGTTACCGCGCCGGGCGAAAAAATCTCGCCGGAACTGGTGAAAACCGCGGACGTCCTGATCGTCCGATCCCCCACGCGTGTTGACGAACGGCTCCTGGCCGGAAGTTCCGTGGCCTTCGTGGGGACCGCCACGAGCGGGTTCGATCACGTGGATCGCGCGTACCTAGGGCGGCGGGGCATCGCGTTCGCGCATGCGCCCGGTTGCAACGCCGATTCGGTGGCCGAGTACGTTGTCGCGGCGCTGCTCGAAATCGGCGAAAGGTTTCACGTTCGTCTTCGCGGAACGACCATCGGAATCGTGGGGGCCGGTCATGTGGGCCGAAGGGTGGCCCGAAAGGCCCGCGCCCTCGGGATGACCGTGCTTCTGAACGATCCCCCGCTGGCCGCGGCCTCCGGCGGCGCCGGATTTCTGGACCTCGGCGATCTCATGGATGCCGATTTCGTATCACTGCACGTGCCCCTGACCAAAAGCGGGCCCCACCCGACGCACCATCTCTTCGACCGGCGGCGCATCGCCTCGATGAGGCCCGGCTCGTTTTTATTGAACACGGCCCGGGGCGGAGTCGTCGAGACCGCGGCGCTCGCCGGGGCCCTGCGATCGGGCGGCCTGCCCGGAGCCGTGCTCGACGTCTGGGAGGGAGAGCCGTCGGTCGACCCGGAAGCCGTGGAACTTGCGTCGATCGCCACCGCGCACATCGCCGGGTATTCGTCCGACGGCAAACTCCGCGGGGCGATGATGATCTACGAGGCCGTCTGCGACCGGGCGGGCTGGGAAAAGACCTGGACGGCCCCGCCCGACGCGCTTCCGCCGCCGGCCCGGCCGGAGTTTACCGTCGACAATTCCCGGACCGACGAGCAGGAAGTCCTGCGAAGCCTGGTTGCGAGCCGCTATGCCATCATGCGGGACGATGCCGAACTCAGGAAAATTATCCGGTTGCCTCAGGATGAGCGGGCCCGGTATTTCGTCGGGCTGCGGAACCGGTACCCGCCCCGGAGGGAGTTTTCGGCGACCACTGTTGCCTGCAACCGGGCCGGGGATAGCCTGTCACGTGCCTTCAGCGAACTCGGGTTTTCCGTCAGAGGGCCCCGCATCCCGTCCGGTAAGCACAAGGCGAAAACATGACGAGGAAAATCGGCCTCATCTGGGGTGTCCTGCTGTTCCTGGTCGTTATTTCCATCCCGACGCTGGGGACTTTCCGCGACTCCGCCTCCGCGGCCATCGCGGCGGCGGGGATGGACGCGGACCCGGGCCGGCTCGCCTCCTCCATGCAGTGCGTCCTGGCGCTGGT
>DATEDB010000015.1:0-3605 GCA_035286625.1 Bacteroidota bacterium | reverse complement strand
TCTTCGAGGGTTCCCAGGACGCGATTTTCGTGAGTTCCGCCGATGAAAAGCTTCTGGACGTCAACCCCGCGGCCGTGGAGCTCTTCGGCTATCCCTCGGTCCGCGATGTGCTCGCACTTCCCGGCATGGCCGGGCTTTTCACCAGGGAAGAACAGCTGGCCGAATACCGCAAGCGCCTCCTCCGGGACGGCCGGGTCAGGGATTTCGAGTTCGAACTCCTCCGGAAGGACGGACAGAAACGGGTGGTCCTGCTGAGCGCGTCCTCTGAAACCGACGCCGGGGGAAAGGTGACGAACTACCGGGGTTTCATCCGGGACATCACCGACAGGCGGCGGCTCGAGGAGCAGTTCCGGCAGGCGCAGAAAATGGAGGGGATCGGAACCCTTGCCGGCGGTATCGCGCACGATTTCAACAACCTCCTCGGCATCATCCTCGGCTTCACGCAGTTGATGGAATCGGGCCGGGGGGACCCGGAGCGGTTCGCCAAGAGCATCGAGACAATCAAGCACGCCATCGAGCGCGGCAGCGGCCTGGTCAGGCAGCTGCTGACCTTCGCCCGCAGGGCGGACCCTTCGTTCCACAACCTCAATGCCAACGATCTTGTCAACGAGCTGGTCAGGATGCTGACCGAAACATTTCCCCGGACGATCACCATCTCGACCGAGCTCGACGGGCGCCTCCCGATGATCACCGCCGATCACGGGCAGCTCCAGCAGGCGCTTCTGAACCTCTGCGTCAACGCCCGCGACGCGATCACCGATACCAGCAGGGGTGGCACCGAGGTCGGCTCGATCACGCTGGGCACCAGGAATGTGGACGGCGCTGAGCTTCGCGAAAAATTCCCGAACGCGCTCCTCGAGCGGTATGTCTGCATCAGCGTGAGGGACACAGGGGTGGGGATGGACGAGGAGACACGGTCCAGGATTTTCGAACCTTTTTTCACGACGAAGGAGGTCGGCCAGGGCACCGGTCTCGGCCTCTCGGTCGTGTACGGGATTCTCAACAGCCACCAGGGATTTGTGGACGTCGAGAGCCGGCCCGAGGAGGGGAGCGCGTTTCACCTCTACTTCCCCATCACCGACGCCCTGTACCCGCCCGTGGTCCGGGTCTCCGAGTCGCGCGCCGAGATCCGGCCGGGGTCCGAAACAGTGCTCATCGTCGAGGACGAGGAGATGCTCCGGGACCTGCTGAAAACATTCCTCTCCGGCAACGGATACACCGTGCTGACGGCCCGGAACGGGGAGGAAGGCCTGGAAATGTTCCGGGAACATGGCAAGGACATCGCCATCGTCCTCTCGGATATGGGCCTGCCCAGGCTCGGCGGGTGGGAGATGTTCCAGCAGATGAAGGGGATCGACGACCGCGTAAAGGTGATTCTCGCAAGCGGTTATTTCGATCCCAGCCTGAAGATGGACCTCGTCAGGGCGGGGGCCAAGGATTTCATCCAGAAACCCTACGTTCCCGATTATATCCTGAAGCGGATCCGCGAGGTGATCGACGCCGGTTGAACGGCCGGCTCACTCCCCGGTCCCCACCGCTTCCCCCGCGATCCTCGCACAGGCGAACACGACGATCCCGAATGCGACGGCGGCGTTCAGGGACTGCTTCATCCCGTACATGGGAATTTCCACAGCCATGTCCGCCGCCTCGATGAGATTTTTTGCCACACCGGTGATCTCGTTGCCGATCACCAGGCAGATCGGCAGGTCGGCCGGCCCCAGGGCGTGATACGGCCTGCTGCAGTCGGTATGTTCCACGACACAGATGCGGACCCCGGACCTCTTCAGGGACAAGGCGGCCGCGACCGGGTCGGCCTCGTAACGCCACGGAACGGTCGAAGTGGAGCCGAGCGCGGTTTTTTCAATTTCCCTCCTCGGGGGGGTGGGGGTATACCCCGTGAGGATCAGCTCGCCGACGCGGGCGCCGTCCGCGCTCCGGAAAATGGAACCCACATTGTAGAGGCTCCGCACGTTGTCCAGAAGGACGGTGAGAGGAAACCGCCTGATAGACCCGATTTCAGCCGGAGTCAGCCGTTTTCCCGCGATCTCCGCGTGTGTCAGTTTTCGCATGAGACATCCTTCCTGGGTGAAAGCCCCGGCCCCATCCGGGATTGATTCAGAGGGTGGAATTTACTATATTAATTTTCTCAATATCTTCAAAAAATCCTCACATTTGAAGAAATTGGTCATCGCGATCGACGGTCCGGCCGCATCGGGGAAGAGCACGACGGCGCGACTCGTCGCCGGTCGGCTGGGTTATCTTCACGTTGATACCGGCGCGATGTACCGGGCGATGACGTACAAGGTCCTCGCGGCCGGAATAGACCCCGGCGAGACCGGCCGGGTGGCCGATCTCGCGCGGGAGACCGGCATCACGATATCGGAGACGGACGGGAAGGCGGAGGTGTTCCTCGACGGCGTGGACGTCGGGGGCAGGATTCGCACACCCGAGGTGACCCGGGCCGTCAGCCAGGTGAGCTCCGTCGCCGCCGTGAGGGAACTCATGGTCAGGGAGCAGAGGAGGCTCGCCGCAACCGGGGGAGTCGTGCTGGAGGGTCGCGACATCGGCACCGTGGTTCTTCCCGACGCCGACGTCAAGATTTTCCTGGTGGCCGACGAAACCGAACGCGCCCGCCGGAGGCAGAGGGAACTCCGCGAGAAAGACGTCGAAGTCACTCTCGACGATCTCCTCGGCGAAATACACGAGAGAGACCGGAAAGACAGTTCGAGGGACCTGAGCCCGCTCAGACGGTCCGAGGACGCGGTGGAGGTCGACACGTCCGGGCTCACCGTGGAGGGGCAGGTCGAACGCATCCTCGAAATTGTCAGGGTGACATTGAACCGCCGCGAACACGACGCCCGCGGGTAACGACACGGTCTACATCCGGGAAGGGTCCGCCCTCCCCGCGCAGTCAAGTCATCACAGCTCACGACATCAATCACACACAACTCGACCGCGACCGCGGGACGCGTGGTGGATGACTTCCACGACGTTTCAGGCGACGGTTTTGACATGTGGCGCGGGATTCCGGGCCACAGGATCCGCAAGGAGAGGTAATGGTATCGCAGGAAGAAACGAACGAAACGCTCAACTCAACCGCCCGGGCCGCACGCGACGAATCGGGTTCGTCGGGTCCGGGGACGAAGATGCAGGCAAACGGAAAACGGATGTCCTTCTCGGAGATCGAAGAACGGGAGTATTCCGAGGCCGAATACAAGAGTCTCGAAAGTCTCTATAACGAGACGTTCGGCACCATCTCCGAAGGCCAGATCGTCAGGGGAAAGGTGGTCGCGGTCACCGACAGCGGAGTGGCCATCGACATCGGTTACAAGTCCGAAGGACTCGTCCCCGTGTCCGAATTTCCGAACATCGATGAGATCAAGCCCGGCGATGAGGTAGAGGTGTTCCTCGAGAGCGTCGAGAACAAGGACGGTCAGCTGGTGCTCTCCAGGAAACGGGCCGATTTCATGCGCACATGGGAGCGGATCATCGGCGCATACGACAACGGCGATATCCTCCAGGGCAAGATCACCCGCCGGATCAAGGGCGGACTCGTCGTGGACCTCATGGGGATCGACGCCTTCCTGCCCGGTTCGCAGATCGAC
>DATEDB010000014.1:0-2296 GCA_035286625.1 Bacteroidota bacterium | reverse complement strand
GGGGAATAATAGCCGGCGTACGGACGATAGTACCATGGATCGTATCCGTACCAGTATCCCCACGGATCGGCGTACGCCGCCGAAAAGGTGACCGACGGCCAGTAGGTGTTGGGATAATAGTAATTGAATCCGAAACGTGATTGCATCCCCCAGTCTTCACCGTAACCGTACTGTTGATCCTGGTCGTCGTAGCCGTACGAGGCGTCGCTGTCGTCTTCGGCGGCGGAGTTTCCGGTGATTTCAGAAGTCGTATCACCCTCGTAGGCTCCCTCATTTCGGACCGTTCCGAGCTGCGTGTAGCATCCGCCGGCGCCGAGTATCAACAGGAGCGAGGCGAGGGGAGCGATAGTCGATATGAGCAGGTTTTTCATGGCTGGTCTCTCTATGAATACTAACCTGAAGACTGCAATAATAGTGCCACCGAATGACGGGGATACCATTTAAATTTAGTCATATTCGCTGAGAGTATCAAGGATGGGTGTGCAAAACGCCGATTACTGTGTGATTCCGCATACACCCGGCATCAAAATGTCGCTTTTTCTGGACAGGATCGGTGACGCGGTGTTTCCCTCAGCGCGCGAATTCTATGCGCAGGGCGCGGTTGGCGAAACCCCGGTGGGGCTGATTCCCGAGGATATCCTTGAAGTCGAATGCTATCGAGATCCCGGCGCCGGGGGAGGCGGCGATGCCGGCATTGAGATAACCCCGCCCGCGGCGGCCGAGCGATTCCGGGCCGTTGTCATTCAAACCCGCGTTGTATTCCGCAATGAGTGAGAGAAACGACCCGAGGCTCTTATCGATCCCGAAAGAAAAATTGATCCCCCCGTCGCCGTCGGATTTCTCCAGGCTGTAGTTCATCCCCGCGTGAAATCCCAGGAATCCTGAGGCGTTGTAGTTCTTGCTCAGGACGAGATAGAGGCCGGGGGACTTGATCGTGAACCTGTCGGCATCGCCGAGATATCCTTCTCCCCCCTGCGATTCGAAACCGAGGGCCAGCGCGGGGAACGACGCGACCTCCTCGAGCACGCGGACCTTCAACAGGAAACCGGGAACCTCATTCCAGTCCGGCGGATCGGTGCCGATGATCCCGATGCCGCCGTAGGCGAGGCCGACCATGAACCGATCGGTGATGCCGTAGGAGAAGGCGGCCTGGAGTCCGTCCGAACGGAAGAAGTCCGCCTGGAAGGCCTGACCGCCGCCGGGGAGCATGCCCGCGGTGGGAACATCGATAAGACTGCGGGGTTCGGTTTTTGCGTCCGAACCGGCCCAGCCCTGTGCGCGGCAGACCGTCACCGGGGCCGCGAGGAAGAACGACGTCAGGAGGGCGAGTGATGCCGTCTGGCGCGCCGCGATATGTCTGAGCCGGTCCTGCAAGTCGGCCGCAATATACTGATTCATGCCAAGACCTTCAATAACGACGGTCGTCGGTCAACCGCTCTTGTCTATGGGCTCCTTTGATTTTGGCCCAAAATCACTCTACATTTCACTCAGCGGGGGGAAACAAAAACACGACCCGCCCTGTTGTATCCTTTGAACCATCCGACCCGCACGGCCGCCCGGGCGGAGGACCTTGAAAAATCATCCGAAGAGAAACGATGTGAAACCATCCATATCCACGCGCGGCGAACTCAAGGCCGCGGGGTACCGGGTCCTCCCGGTGAAAGAGGAGATCCGGAACAACCTGATCGAAAAGCTGAAGAAAAAAGAACGGCTCTTCCCGGGCATCGTCGGCTTCGACGACACGGTGATTCCGTCGATCGTCAATTCCCTCCTCGCCAGGCACGACATGATGCTCCTGGGGCTTCGCGGCCAGGCCAAATCGAAGATCGTGCGGCTTCTCCCCTCGCTGCTCGACGAGTACATCCCGGTGGTCGCCGGCTGTGAGATCAACGACAACCCCTTCAGCCCGGTCTGCAAGCGCTGCCACGAACTCTCCTCCGGGATGGGGGACGGCCTGGAAATCGACTGGATCGGCAGGGACGCGAGGCTTGGCGAAAAACTCGCCACCCCGGACGTCACCATCGCCGACCTGATCGGGGACATCGATCCCATCAAAGCGGCTACGCAGAAACTCCATTACTCGCACGAGGGTGCGATCCATTTCGGGATCATCCCCAGGACCAACCGGGGGATTTTCGCCATCAACGAGCTGCCCGACCTCCAGCCGAGGATCCAGGTGGGCCTGTTCAACATCATGCAGGAGAAGGACATCCAGATCCGCGGCTTCAACGTCAGGATCCCGCTCGACATCCTGATCGTGTTCACGGCGAACCCCGAGGATTACACCAACCGCGGG
>DATEDB010000013.1:0-3492 GCA_035286625.1 Bacteroidota bacterium | reverse complement strand
CGCCGGCCTCTTTTCGACGGCCTCCGACCTTGCGGTGTTCACCCAGATGATCCTCAATGGCGGGACCTACGCCGGGACGAGATATTTTCGCCCGGGGACCGTCGCCCTGTTCACCGGGAGGAGGGATTCCGCCCAGGAGCGGGGCCTCGGCTGGGATTTCGTTTCGGTCCAGGGGTACACCTCCGCCGGAAAATATTTCGGCCCGCGATCGTTCGGGCATACCGGCTTCACGGGAACGTCGGTCTGGGCGGACCCTGAAAAGAAAATTTTTATTATATTCCTGACGAACCGGGTATACCCCACCAGAAATAATTCAAAAATCAGGAATATCCGGCCCGCCGTCCATGACGCGGTCATGCAATCACTGGGGATCCGGTAATCCCGCGAAACCGCGTCCGGCTTCACCGAAATCCCGCCGTCCACGGTCACGACAGAGGAAGGACCATGAAAATCCCGAAGTTTAAAAACGAACCCCCCGTCGATTTCTCAAAGAAATTAAACCGCGAGAAACAGGAAAAAGCCCTCCGCGAAGTCGAAAAACAGTACGGTAAGGAATATCCCAATATCATCGGAGGAGAGCACGTCACCTCCGCGGAGATGATCGCCTCGCTCAACCCGAGCGACCCGTCGCACACCGTCGGTTATTTCCAGAAGGGGACCGCCGCCGACGCCCTCAAGGCCCTCGATGTCGCCCTGAAGACATTCGAAAGCTGGAAAAACGTGCCCCCCGCGAAACGGGCGTCGTATCTCTTCAAGGCGGCGAAGGTCATGCGCAGGAGGCGATTCGAACTGAACGCCGTGGAGATCTGCGAGGTCGGGAAAACCTGGGTGGAGGCCGACGGCGACGTGGCCGAGGCGATCGACTTCTGTGAATTCTACGCCCGCGAGATGCTCCGGTACGCGAAACTGAAAACCGCCATCCAGCTGCCGGGCGAGAAGAACGAACTGGTCTATATCCCCCTGGGGGCCGGCGTGGTGATCCCGCCGTGGAATTTTCCGCTGGCCATCCTCGCCGGGATGACCACGGCCGCCCTGGTGACCGGTAATACGGTCGTACTGAAGCCCTCCAGCGATTCGCAGCTGACGGGTTACAAGTTCATGGAGATCATGGTGGAGATCGGTTTGCCCCCGGGCGTCGTCAATTTCGTCACCGGACCGGGATCGGCGGTGGGGGACACGCTGGTGACCCACCCGATGGTGCGTTTTATCTCCTTCACCGGCTCCAAGGAAGTGGGCATCCATATTTATGAAGAGGGCGCGAAAGTCCGCCCCGGGCAGATCTGGCTGAAGCGGGTGGTCGCCGAGATGGGCGGAAAAGACGCCATCATCGTGGACGGCGAGACCGGCCTGGACGAGGCGGTCGCCGGAGTGACGGTGGCGGCGTTCGGGTTCCAGGGGCAGAAATGCTCGGCCTGCTCGCGGGTCATCGTGGACGAGAAGATCCACGACCGTTTCCTGGAACTTCTCCGCAAGCGGGTGGAGACGATCACCGTCGGAGCGGCGAAGGACCTCAGCAATTACATGGGCCCGGTCATCAACAGGGGGTCGATGGAAAAAATCCTCGAGTACGTCGAAACCGCGAAGAGGGAAGGGGGCAGGGTCGTCACCGGCGGCAGGCGCGCGCCCGGCGAGGGGTATTTCCTGGAACCCACCGTCATCGCGGACGTGGAACCCCGGGCGACGATCGCCCAGGAGGAAATCTTCGGCCCGGTCCTGGCGGTGATCAGGGCGAGAAACTTCGATCACGCTCTGGAGATTGCCAACAACACCGAGTTCGGACTGACCGGGGCGGTGTACACGCGCAACAGGAAAAAACTGGACCGGGCGTCCCGGGAATTTTTCTGCGGCAACCTTTACCTCAACAGGAAATGCACCGGCGCCATGGTGGGGGCGCATCCCTTCGGCGGGTTCAACATGAGCGGCACAGATTCGAAGGCGGGGGGCCAGGACTACCTGGGGCTCTTCCTCCAGGCGAAATCGGTCGCGACGAAAAAATAAACCCAGACTGCAAACACCTCCGGTGAGTCCATGAAAATTCATGAATACCAGGCAAAGGACATCCTGAAATCGTACGGCGTACCGGTCCCGCGGGGCCGCGTCGCCTTCACGGTGGCCGAAGCCGTCTCCGCCGCCCGCGAACTGGGGGGGGACGCGTGGGTTGTGAAGGCCCAGATCCACGCAGGCGGCAGGGGAAAGGGCGGCGGTGTGAAAATCGCCCGTTCGCTCGACGAAGTCGGGGCACTCTCGGGCTCGATCCTCGGCATGAAACTGGTGACCCACCAGACCGGCCCGGCGGGAAGAACCGTAAGGCGGCTCCTGATAGAAGAGGGGATTTCCATCGCACGCGAACTCTACATCGGCATCACTCTCGACCGCGCGCGTTCCCGCAACGTGGTGATGGCCTCCACCGAGGGCGGCGTCGAGATCGAGAGGGTGGCGGCCGAAACCCCGCAGTTAATCCTGAAAGAGACGGTCGATCCCGGCATCGGGTTCCGGGAATTTCAGGCGCGCCGGCTGGCGTTCGGGCTCGGTGTGAGCGGCGACGCGTTGAAAAACATGGTGAAATTCCTGGCCGCGCTCTACCGGGCGTACCTCGAGACCGACGCATCGCTTGCGGAAATCAACCCGCTGGTGATCACCACCGACGGCCGGGTGCTGGCGCTCGACGCGAAGGTCAATATCGACGACAACGCCCTCGACCGCCACCCGGACTTCGCCGGGCTGCGGGACCTCGACGAAGAGGAACCGCTGGAGATCGAGGCCTCGAAGTCGGACCTGAACTATATCAAGCTGGACGGCAACGTCGGCTGCATGGTGAACGGGGCAGGCCTCGCGATGGCCACGATGGACATCATCAAGCTGGCCGGCGGCGAACCCGCGAATTTCCTCGACGTCGGGGGCGCGGCCAACGTGGAGACCGTCTCGGACGGATTCAGGATCATCCTCTCGGACCCGAACGTCAAAGCGGTGCTGATCAATATTTTCGGCGGTATCGTCCGTTGCGACCGCGTGGCACAGGGAGTGGTGGAGGCCGCGAGGCGGGTGCGGGTGGGGGTGCCGGTGGTGGTGCGCCTGGAGGGAACAAACGCGGTGGAGGCCCGCGATGTCCTCGCGGGATCCGGCCTGAATTTCGCCGTGGCGTCGAGCCTGCAAGAGGCCGCGACGAAGGTCACCACCGCCATCCGGAACCGGGAACCGGGGAGGGGATGAGGGCGGATGCGCGTTTCCAAAATTTCAAACGTCTCGCGGCTCAGGCACCCGTACACCAGGCGGCTGCTGTCGAATCTCATCGGCAGGGACCCCAACAGGGTCTTCGCCTCCACGCCGGCCGAGCTGCGAAGGCTCGTCCGGGAGCTGACGCGCAATGAGCTCATCCGCAGGCCGGCGCGGGGGAAATGGCCGATCGCCTGGATCGTCCACCACCTGGCGGACACCGAGGTGGGGTTCGCCTTCCGCATCAGGCTGGCAATGGCCGAAAGCGGCGCCCCCTTT
>DATEDB010000012.1:0-2509 GCA_035286625.1 Bacteroidota bacterium | reverse complement strand
GCCCGCGGCCGCGATGTGGTTGTCCTTGATGAGGAGCATGTCGTAGAGCCCCATCCGGTGATTCATTCCGCCCCCGGCCTTCACGGCCATTTTATCTGTAAGCCTCAGGCCCGGAGCTGTTTTACGGGTGTCGGTGATCCGCGCCCCGGTGCCGTCGATCTCCCGCACGAACTTCGCAGTCAGCGTCGCTATCCCGCTCATTCGCTGCAAGAAGTTGAGCGCGGTGCGCTCCGCCGTTAAAATGCCTGCCGCCCGACCGGCGACGGTGATCACGACATCGCCCCGCGAGACCCTTTTCCCGTCTCCCAGGACAATCTCCATTGCGATCGCAGGATCCACCGCGTGAAACACCGCCGAGGCCACGGTCGTGCCGGCAATGACCCCGGTTTCCTTCGCGATCACCACCCCCTCGCCCCGGACCCGGTCAGGCACGGTGAATTCCGTGGTCATGTCGCCGGGGCCGAGGTCTTCGGCGAGCGCCCGCCCGACGATTGCCGCGAGGTCGTCTCCGGTGTCGGGTGCGGCGCTTCTGTCAGGACGCGCCTGACTCATCGTCGATCATCATAATGGGGATATCATCCTTCACCAGGTAGACCTTCTTGCACGACCTGCAGGTGAGTGTGTTCTTCTCGCTGTCGTAGTCGAGGTCCCCGTGGCACTTGGGGCAGCAGAGGATTTCAAGGAGTTCTTTGGAGAGCATGGGACAATCAGCCGATGTGTGAAAAGTTTTTTTTCAGCGCTTCCGTGAAAACCGCCGGCGGCCGCGATACCCTGCCCGTGCCGGCGTCGATGAAACTGTGGCAGGTGTGCCCCGTGACCAGGAGCTCACCCGAGTCGGCGTCGTGCAGTTCGTACTCGATACGGACACGCGCCTGGGGAAGTTCGCGGAGCATCGTGGTAACCGCCAGGAGGTCATCGAACCGGGCGGGCTTCAGATACCGCGCGTACGCTTCGGCGACGGGAAGGTGGAAGCCGAGCGATTCGATCCGGGAATAGGGCAGCCCCACGCTCCGCAGGAGGTCCGACCTCCCCTGTTCGAAATACTCGAAGTAGCGGGAGTAGTAGACCATGCGCATCTGGTCGGTATCCGCGTAGCGCACGCGGATTTCAGTCCTGGTCCGGATCACCTGGCGTTATTTCTCCCATTCGCCCATCCTGCCGAATTTTTCCACCCTCAGTTCGATCAGCCTGGACGGCTTGATCTTCAGGAGTTTCTTCAGTTCCGCCAGCAGGATGTCCCTGAGGATGTCGGCCGCCTGCTGCGGGTTGCGGTGGGCGCCCCCGAGAGGCTCGGGCACGATCCGGTCGATGATGCCCCCGTGCAACAGGTCGGGCGCGGTGAGTTTGAGCGCCTCGGCTGCCTGTTCCTTGTAGTCCCAGCTTCGCCACAGGATGCTCGAGCAGGACTCGGGGGAGATGACGCTGTACCACGTGTTCTCGAGCATCAGCACGCGGTCGCCTACGCCGATCCCGAGCGCCCCGCCCGAGGCCCCTTCGCCGATGATCGCCACGATCACCGGCACGGGGAGGCGGGACATCTCGAACAGGTTCTGGGCGATGGCCTGCGCCTGGCCGCGTTCTTCCGCCTCGAGGCCGGGGAACGCGCCCGGCGTGTCCAGCATGGTGATCACCGGGCGGTTGAACTTCGCCGCCAGCTTCATCAGCCTCAGGGCCTTGCGGTACCCCTCGGGATTCGGCATCCCGAAATTCCGGTAGACGTTCGATTTCGTGTCGCGCCCTTTCTGGTGCCCGATGATCATCACTGGGTGCTGGTCGAGCCGGGCGAAGCCGCCCACGATCGCCTTGTCGTCGCTGAACGCACGGTCCCCGTGGAGTTCGATGAAGTCGGTCGTCATCAGATCGATGTAGTCGAGCGTGTAGGGACGATCGGGGTGGCGGGCGAGCTGGACTTTCTGCCAGCGCGTCAGGTTGCCGAAGATGGTCTTCCGGAGCGACTGCACCTTCTCCTCCATGGTGCGGATCTCATCGGCGATGTCGAGGGAGTCGGAATATTTCCTCATCTCCTCGACTTTCTGTTCGAGTTCGACGATCGGCCTCTCGAATTCCAGTACCGTCCTGGCCATGGGCGGGGTTATTTATCCGTTCTGAGCGAGTTCATAAGAATTTCCAGGTCGAGCACGATGGACTGGTTTTTCGCGTAGTAGACGTCGTACCGTTCACGCTCTTCGACGGAAAGGTCGTCCTTCGTGTTCAGGTCCGCGAGGCTGGTGAGCCCCGGTTTTCCGAGATACGCGTCGCTGCTCACGGCGGGATTCACCGCGTCGCCGCACCCCGTCGGACCGACGAGACTCATCCGCCCGCGGAGAACCGCCGGCAGGCTCCCCAGGCGTCTGCGCAGAATCAACCGCGGGCGTTTATTACCGGGCTGCGATCCGGCCCCGGAACCGGTACCGGAGGGGGGGCCCGAAAAGAGATACAGTGTCGCGTAGAGAAAACAACCCCCGACGAGATCGAGCAATCGCTTGAAAAATCTGTTCGAGAGCCGGTT
>DATEDB010000011.1:0-6723 GCA_035286625.1 Bacteroidota bacterium | reverse complement strand
GAGCCGATGAAAATCAGCGCGATCTTTCGCATCCCGGGATCCCTTCCCGAGAGTCCCCCGACGATATACTGCAGACCGACGGCCGCCAGGAGGGAACCGCTGAAGGTGAACAGGAGCAACATCCTCCCCGGGGCCCTGAAGTTGCTGAACCCGGGCACATACTCGTGAAAAACCCCGTGGAGGAAGAAATTGTCGCCGAGGGCGTAGAGAACCGCGAAGAGGAGCGTAAATCCCAGGAACACGACGAGGGGTTTCCTCCTCAGAAAAATCAGCGCAACGATGGCGCAGAACAGGGCCGGGATCCCGATATACCCGGCGGTCTCCCAGTAATGCCAGTACGGCCCCGGTCCGAAATAATTGGATCCCCCCGCGCCGCTGGATCCGAAATACTTCGGTACCGCCAGGGTGATCATCTGGGCAAATGAGAGCGACCCTTCGGCCGCCTTCTCATAGGTGATCTCGGCGCGCTGTGAAAGAGGGGCGAGCTCCCGCGTCGGCAGGAGCTGAACCGCCGTGAGCAGCACGGCGATGAGTATGATCCCGCCCGCGATCAGCACCGACGGCGCGGCGTTTCGCCATCCCTCCCGCTTCGCCGATCCGGCCGTCTCGAAGATGAACAGGAAGAAGAGAAACAGAACGATGTAGAGGGTGATCTGCGGGGCCCCGGCCAGGATGGCATGACCGAGCAGCAGCGCCGTGAGAATCATGGCCGCGGGAGACCGGCGGGTGATCGCTTCCCTGAAACCGAAGACGATCCACGGCAACCACGCGGCCTGGTAGATGAAACCCTGGTGGATGAGGTGCCCCACCATGAAGCCCGAGAGGCAATAGGCGATGCCCGCGAAGAGCGCGTACCACCTTCCGACGCCGAAACCTTCGGCGAGCAGGCACATGCCGCTGCCGGCGAGCGCAAAATGCAGTACGATGGACAGTTCGACCCACCAGAAGTCCAGGCGGCCGCCGTGGGCGAAAAAGGTGAGCAGGAGGTTCGGGATGTAAAAAATGGCGGACTGGATGTCGGCCTGGAAAGGCATCCCGTTGAAGGTATACGGGTTCCACAGGGGAAGTTGTCCCCCGGCCAGGGAGACGGCGGCAAAGGACCTGAAGGCGTAGTACTGGTAAAGGAAATCTTCCCAGAAGAAGGAAGAGCGCAGGAGAATGTCCCGGAAGAAGAACAGCACGAGGACCGCGAGGAGCGCGTGCGCCTGCCATCCCTTCAGGAGCGCGGGGACGTTCGCCGGGCCTGGATTCTTACTCTGCATGATGTGTATCCGGGGCGGCCGGCTGCTGCTATTTCAGCGTCTCGCGGATGGAATAGTTCTCTGGGTTCTCGCCGCTCGTTTTGATGATCATCTCCCCGAGGAGGCCGATCGAGATGAACTGGACACCCACGACGATCAGTAGAATTCCGCCGAGGAACAATGGCCTGTTGCTCAGGGGCTGACCCTCGGTGAACTTGAGGTAACCGAGATACGCGTCGATCACGAACCCCGAAAGGAGGAACGCCATGCCCCAGAACCCGAACAGGTGCAGCGGGCGGCGCAGGTACCGGGTGGTGAACAGCACGGTGAGGAGGTCGAGGAAGCCCTTCCAGAACCTTCCAATGCCGAATTTCGTCCTGCCGTACTTCCGCCTGTGGTGCCTCACGGGGATCTCGGTGATTTTGAACCCCATCCAGTGGGCCAGCACGGGAAGGTACCGGTGAAGCTCTCCGTACACCTTGATTTCCTTGATGACCTCGTTCCGGTAGGCCTTCAATCCGCAGTTGAAATCGTGCATGCGGATGCCGGTCATCACAGAGGTGACGAAATTGAAAAACCGCGACGGGATGGTCTTCGTGATGGGATCCCGGCGTTTCTTCTTCCAGCCGGAGACGAGGTCGAACCCCTTGCGGATTTCATTGATGAGGCCCGGAATCTCCGCCGGATCGTCCTGGAGGTCGGAGTCCATCGTCACGACGATTTCCCCCGCCGCTTCCGCGAACCCGACTGAAAGCGCGGCCGATTTTCCGTAGTTCCTGCGGAACCTGATAATTTTGACGCGCTGCCTGTCGCGGTCCCGGATCTCCCCGAGGACGCGCGCCGATCCGTCGGTGCTTCCGTCGTCCACGAAAATGATCTCGTAACGATGCATCCTGCCGAGTCCGTTGCGGATATTCTCGTAGAGTTCCCGCAGGGAGCCCTCTTCATTATAGACGGGGACCACCAGCGAGAGCTCCTTGCCGTACCTTGTGGAGCGTGAATCCACGGACCGCTCCTGGCGGTCGAAGCGTTGCGGCCTGTCTGATCGCTGCAACCGGCCCTGGCGGCCTGAGCGGTCTGACCTGGACGATCGGTCGGATCGATCGTATTTGTCCGGCCTGTCGGACCGTTCCGATCTGTCCGGGCGGTCAGGCCTGTCGGACTGTTCCGATCGTTCGGTCCTTTCGGGACTTTCATCGCGATCCTGGGTTTCCGACCCCTCCGGGTTTTTTCTCCGGTTACCCCGGTCGTTCCGGTTGGGCCTGCCCCTGCCGCGCCGGTCGTTCCTGCGGGGCCTGTCGCCGCGCTGATCCTGGTCCTGCCCGGAACGCGAGGCCGTGTCGGATTGCACGGGAACGGGTCGTCCTTCCGAATCTTGGGGCTGTTCCGATTCTCGTGTGCCTCTGATATCAGGGGGCTGGGCGGCCGGGGATTCGGACCTGGTCGGCTGGGATGGACTCACTATGACCGGTCTCTGGGGTGGAGGTTCTACATTTATTGACCGAATTGGCGGTTGAACCGGCGCCTGAATTGGCGGTTGAACCGGCGCCTCCGGGCGATCATTTTGCTGGGGTTGTTCCTGGGTTTCTTCTGTCATTCATCTTTGCATTTCAAATATCTTTTAAAATACAATTTTCTGCGTCAGGATCAAAGAATTCACGCCCGGTATTGTTTTAAATATAGCTTTTCAGTAGTTTTAAGGTACATTTTATCTCATCAACCTTCAGTGCCTGTCGCCCTATGAGACGGTATCCAGGACTCCCGTTAATCCTCCTCCTTGTGTGTTCACTATTCTCCGCTGTGTCAGCGCAGGAAAAATCCCGGCAACTCGAGGATCTTTCCGTCAGGCTGGGGA
This sequence comes from Bacteroidota bacterium, assembly GCA_035286625.1. Lineage (GTDB taxonomy): Bacteria > Bacteroidota > Ignavibacteria > UBA10030 > SZUA-254 > SZUA-254. The sequence goes on along the minus strand of DATEDB010000011.1, from coordinate 3,627 downwards.
TCGAGTGGCAGGCCCGCAGGGCCGAGGCGGAGTCGATCGCAGCTTCGCTGAACCTGCCGATCCGCCGGACTCTGCCCGACGGACGGACCATGGAACTCCAGCGTTTCGAGAACGGCGCCCCGCTGTATTATATCACCAACAACGTCATCTCCGGAAAGACGATTTCCACCGACAAAGTTTATCCCGGGGGCGCCGGCGGGTACAACCTGACGGGCAGCGGCATGATCCTCGGCGAATGGGACGCGGGCGGGGTGAGGGCGACACACCAGGAGTTCGGCGGCCGGGTGCTGAACAGCGAAGGGACATTGCATCGCCACTCCACGCACGTCGCCGGTACGATGATTGCCGCGGGAGTCCAGCCTTCGGCGCGCGGGATGTCGTACCAGGCGAGCCTGAAGGCGTACGACTGGAACAGCGACTTCTCCGAAATGGCGGCGCAGGCCGCCGCAGGGTTGAGGGTCTCCAACCATTCCTACGGTCTCATCACCGGATGGGACTACGATTACTTCAACGACAACCGCTGGGTCTGGTGGGGATCCCCGTCGGTGAGCCAGACCGAGGATTACCGGTTCGGGTTCTACGACGGTGAAGCGCAGTCCTGGGACCAGGTGGCGCACGCCGCGCCGTACCTTCTCATCGTCAAATCGGCGGGGAACGACCGCGACCAGGGGCCGGCCGGAACGGTGACCCACTGGGTCTGGAACGGCGGGTGGACGCTGGTGACGCTGGCGCGAAACCAGGACGGGAACGGCGGATACGACTGCCTCGAGGGAGGATCAGTTTCCAAAGATCCGATCGTCGTGGGCGCGGTAGGGGATATTTCCGGAGGGTATTCCGGCCCGGGGAGCGTGGTGATGAGTTCCTTCAGCTCCTGGGGGCCCACCGACGACGGACGAATCAAGCCCGACGTGGTCGCCAACGGCGTCGGATTGTACTCAACTTTTGAAACCTCGAACACCGCCTATGGCACCTACAGCGGCACGTCGATGGCGACCCCCTCGGTCGCCGGGTCGGTGGGTCTTTTGCTCCAGCACGAGCAGAACCTCCACCCCGGGGACTCCCTGCTGGCTTCTACAATTAAGGGGCTCATCATCCATACCGCCGACGAAGCCGGCAGCAATCCCGGCCCGGACTACCGCTTCGGGTGGGGGCTGATGAACACGCTGAAGGCGGTCAACCTGATGACCCTCGACAGCGCCGACGGCCCGGACTCGCATATCAGGGAAATGGACGTCAACACCGGCGATACACTCTGGATCGACTTCGCCAGCACAGGCGCCGAACCCCTGAGGGCGACGATCTGCTGGAACGACATTGCCGTCGGGACGCCGCCCGTATCGCTCGATCCCCCGAACCTGATCCTCTGGAACGACATCGACATGCGGATATTCCGAAAGAGCGACGGCGCGGAATTCGGCCCATGGATCCTGGATCCCTCCAATCCCGCCGACACGGCCACGACCGGGGACAATTTCCGGGATAATGTCGAGCAGATTCTCATCAACGATCCGGGGCGTACGCTCTATACGATGCGCATCACGCACAAGAAGCCGATCTTACTGCCCCCCGTCCAGGTCTCCCTCATCATGAGCGGGAACATCGACAGCCTCGGTCCGGCCCTGGTCGCCGTGCCGGACACGATCGCTTACTCGGTAATCCCGGGAGCCTCGTTCGACGACTCGGTACGCGTCTATAATGAAGGCGATGCCCCTCTTACGGCGTCCATCACGAAGGACCCGGGGAGTTTCTGGCTGAGCCTAACCGAAGATTCGGTGAACCTCGGGTCTCTCGATTCATCAGTCATCCACTACACGGTCGACGGTTCCCTCTGGAGCCAGTGGACCACCTACGACGGGAGCTTCACCCTCACCGGCAACGACACCCTCGCGTCCCCCCTCGGGATCCCTGTCGTGGTGAATGTTCTCGGCCCCACCATCTCCCGGTCTCCGGCCTCATATATCATCGACCTCGATTCCGCGGAGGTGGGGACCGATACACTGATGGTCGGCAACACGGGCTACATTCCGCTCGACGTCATTGTCAGCGACAGCGCCGGCCCCCTCCCCGCGTGGATCGTTGCCGACCCGGACACCTTCACGGTGCCGCCCGGCGACAGCGTGGCGGTGGTCCTGACGACCAATCAGGGAAACGAACCGCTCGGCGATTACTACACGATCCTCCGACTCGCCAGCAACGATTCGGCCACCGGGACGGTGCATGTACCCGTATTTTTGAACATCGGGACTCGGACGCTCTTTCATGTCGACGTCACAAGCGGGTGGAACATGGTATCGCTGCCGGTGGAACCGATCACCGGGCTGAAATCATTCCTCTTCCCCGCGGCGACGACCGACGCGTACGGATTCAACGGCGCCTATTACCAGGCCGAGACGCTGGTGACCGGCCCCGGGTACTGGATGAAATTCGCCTCGCCCGCGTCCGTCATAATCGACGGCTACACCGCTGAGGCCGACACGATCCCGGTTTTCACGGGGTGGAACATGGTCGGCTCGATCTCCGTGCCCATCCCAGTCTCCGGCGTCACGACGTCGCCGGGGGGCATCATCACCTCGGCCTTTTACGCCTACAATGCCGGGTACGTTTCCGCCGATTCGATCATTCCGGGGAAGGCATACTGGGTCCAGACCGACCAGGACGGCGATATCAATATGGCGGTCTCGCCGCAGGCGGCGCCGAAGTCCGCTCCCGCGGTGGCCGTAGAAAAGTACAACAGCATTTCCATCAGGGACCGGGCGGGGAGCACGCAGACTCTGCTGTTCGCCGCGGGCGTCGCGGCCCCGGCGGGGACGGCGTTGCCGCCGCCGCCGCCCGGTGGCGGGTTCGACGCGCGCTTCACCGACGGAAAATTCTTCGCGCTCTTCCCGCCGCGTGGAAACGGGCCGGCTTCCAGACCGTTACGTATCGCCTCTCCTTCGGGGGAGGTCACCGTCACCGCCTCGTTGAACGCCCGGGACGGGGAAACGTACGCCCTGGTCGATGAAGCCGGCAACAGGCACGACCTCGCCGACGGCGCGTCGGTGACGATCCTGCCCGGCGAGAGCGGAACGGCGGAGCTGGAGCTTATCTCGGGGACGGCCGATATCCCAACCGAATACGCGCTGGAACAGAACTATCCCAACCCCTTCAACCCGTCCACGACGATCTCATTCGCGCTTCCCGAGGAAGCGATGGTGACCATCAGGCTGTATAATATCCTGGGGAACGAAGTGGGGACGATTGCGGCCAGGCGATACGGGGCGGGGAAACAGACGGTCGAGTTCAACGCCGGCGAGCTCCCGAGCGGCGTGTATATCTACACGATGCGCGCCGGAACGTTCGCCAAGAGCAGGAAACTGGTGCTGATGAGATAAGGAATTGAAACCCGTATGGGGGTCCGCGCCGCATGCCGGGCCCCCCGTCCGGGCTCCGGCCCAGGGGCCTGTCTCCCTTTAGCGGGCCTCGGCGACCCGGAGCACGCGCATGAAATTCCCCCCCAGGATCTTATCCACATCCTCCACCGAATAACCCCTCTCCAGGAGTCCCTTCGTCAGTTCGGGAAAATGCGTAACGTCGTCGAGGCCGGCTGGTGTAACGCTGATCCCGTCGAAATCAGAACCCACGCCCAGG
>DATEDB010000010.1:0-2432 GCA_035286625.1 Bacteroidota bacterium | reverse complement strand
GGGGCCCGGCCAGGGCGCGTATTACGTGCTCGTGATCTTCGCCGTCGCCGGGATGATGCTCATGGCCCTAGCCGAAGACCTCATCTCCCTCTTCCTCGGGCTGGAACTGATGTCGATCTGCCTCTATGTCCTGGTCGGTTTCCTGAGGAAACACATTTCGGGCAACGAAGCATCCCTTAAATATTTCCTCCTCGGGGCGTTTATCACCGGGTTCATCCTGTACGGCGTCGCGCTTGTCTACGGTGCAACGGGAACGCTTTCAGTCGATGCCATCGTCACGAGAGTTCAGACGGGCGGGCAGCCGACGATCTTCTGGGCCGGGCTGGCCCTCATCCTGGCGGGATTCGCCTTCAAGGTCGGCGCCTTCCCATTTCACATGTGGATCCCCGACGTGTACCAGGGCGCCCCGACCCCGATCACCGCGTTCATGGCGACAGGGGCGAAGGCGGCCGCATTTTCCGTCCTGATCATGCTTTTTTCCCGGAGGAGTGCCGGAGAGGGTGTTCTGTTCCGCGATATCATTTCGTTCCTCGCCGCCGGATCGATGATCACCGGCAACCTCCTTGCCATCATGCAGCAGAACATCAAGCGGATGCTTGCCTATTCGAGCATCGCGCATGCCGGATACATGCTGGTGGGAATCGCCTCGGGAAATCTCAACGGGAGCGAGGGGGTCATGTTCTACCTCGTCTCATACCTTTTCATGATCATCGGGGCGCTGGCGGTCGTCTCGCTCGTCGAAGAACGTGACGAGAAAAAACTCACGTACGACGACTACGCGGGGTTTTCAGCCGGAAACCCGCTCCTGGCAGGTCTGCTCGCCCTGTTCCTTTTTTCGCTGGCCGGATTGCCCCCCTTCGGCGGATTCTTCGGGAAATATTTCGTCTTCGTCTCGGCGATCGAGGCGGACCTGACATGGCTGGCGATCCTCGGTGTGCTCTCGAGTCTTGCGGGTGTTTATTATTACCTCCACCTGGTCATGGTGATGTACTTCCGGGAGGGGGACGGTGCGCCGGCGCAGGCGGTTCCCCGCCTGGCGGTCGCGGCGCTGATGGTCGCCGCACTGGTCAACATCCAGCTGGGAGTCCTGCCTTCCTCGGTCATTTCCATCATCCACCTCTTCCGGTGAGCCTGTGGAGGCCGTCCTCACGACATCCGGTATCCGGTCCGCCGACCGTCATGCGATGAAAAACCTGGGCGTTCCCCCGACGCTTCTCATGGAGAACGCGGGTCGGAGCGTTGCGGAGGCCGTGTCCGGTCTGCTCGGTGACGTGACAGGGAAGAGGGTGACGGTTGTGTGCGGGAAGGGGAGGAATGGTGGAGACGGTTTCGTCGCGGCCCGTCATCTGTTCGCCGCCGGGTCGATCGTCCGGGTCGTCCTGATGGCGCGTCGGTCAGAGTTGGGGGGAGAGACCCTGTTCCATTACTCGATCCTCCGACGGCTGGCATCGACGACGGAGGCGCGGGGGCGGCTCAGCATAGCTGAGGGGTCTGCTGCCGGCCGGTCCCCTCAGGCGGAACCTCCCTCCGCGGTGATTGATGCGCTCTTCGGTACGGGATTTCACGGGAACATCAGGGGGGCCTCCAGGAAGGCTGTGGACTGGATCAACGGGGCAGGGTGTCCGGTCATCGCGGTGGATCTTCCGAGCGGGTTGAATTCGGATGATGGGAGCACCGGGGATATGTGCGTGAAGGCCCGCTTGACCGTCAGCATGGGTGCGTGGAAGACCGGCCTGCTTCTGGGTCATGGTCCGGGGGTTGCCGGCCGTGTCGAAATCGCCGATCTCGGAATCGGGATGAGATCGGGGTGGGCTCCGGAGGAGTGTTCCTTCCTCATCAGGGGCGGGGACATCGGGGAGTGTCTCCCGGTCCGGTCGCCGCAGGTACATAAACATTCCGTGGGGAAAATCCTCGCTCTCGCCGGTTCGGTCGGACTGACCGGGGCGGCTGTGCTGGCGGCCACCGCCGCCATGAAAAGCGGGGCCGGTGCGGTCGTTCTGGCGGTTCCGAAAACAGTGTACCCGCTGATCGGGAAAAGATGCACCGAAGTCATGGTGAAACCTGTGAGTGACTCATCTGAAGGGACTTTTTCCAACGCGTCCCTGGATTCACTGCGCGACGAGCTGGATTGGGCGGATGTCATACTGGTCGGCCCGGGGGTGGGAATGCACAACGATGTACATCGTTTTATGGAAAGTCTCTTGAAATTGAAGAATAAGCGATTTTTAATTGATGCAGATGGATTGAACCATATTGCCGCGGATAAAGCCCTCCTGCGCGATCTAAAGCGTAATACGTGCATCCTGACCCCTCATCCGGGAGAATTTTCACGTTTGTCCGGCCATCGTGGCCCTGAAATTGAAAAAAAGAGGATGATTCTGGCCAAAAAGTATGCAAAAAATGTGGGTGTCTGCCTCGTACTCAAGGGGTCG
>DATEDB010000009.1:0-3799 GCA_035286625.1 Bacteroidota bacterium | reverse complement strand
AAATACGACGACGTCAGCACGATCACGCACGAGCTGGGCCATACCATGCACAGCTACCTCTCCAACAAGCACCAGCCATACGCCACCTCGCACTATTCGATTTTCGTGGCGGAGGTCGCCTCCACGCTGAACGAGGCGCTCCTGTTCGACCACGTCATGCGAAACACCTCCGACCGGGCGACGAAACTCAGCCTGCTCGGACACTATCTGGAACATTTCAAGGCGACCGTCTTCCGGCAGACACAATTTGCCGAATTCGAAGTGATGATTCATGAACTGACCGAAAAGGGCGAGGCGCTGACCGGGGATTCCCTCAACGCTCTCTATCTGGACCTCACGCGGAGATATTACGGACACGAAAACGGAGTCTGCACGGTGGACGACTACATCAGGGCGGAGTGGGCGCACATCCCCCACCTGTATTACAACTTTTACGTGTTCCAGTACGCGACGTCGTTCTGCGCGTCGTCGTCGATCGCCGGGAGGATGCTCGCGGGGGAAGAGAATATCCTTGACCGGTATCTCGCGCTGCTCTCCTCGGGGGGATCGGACTATCCGATCGAACTGCTGAAACGCGCGGGGGTGGACATGGAATCGACCGAACCGATTTCCGCAGCGATCGGACGCATGAATACCATCATGGACGAAATGGAGGATCTCGCCGGGATGTGATCAGCGGCCCGTTTCTTTCCACCCGGTCCGTGAAAGGTGGAAGTACAGGAGACCGCCGGCCACGGCGGCCACAGCCATGAACGCCAGGCCCGCCCCGGTGAACCCGAGAAGCAGTTTTCCTATCCCGAAAAGGACCGCATAGACCAGCACCACCCCGGCGAGCCAGTCGACCATGAGCCGGGCGTAGCCCGAATCCGGACGCACATCGGGCAGCGTCGCAGCAACCGCCCCCCACCAGCCTCCTGGGTGTACACGCCCGTAGAAATTCCGGAGAGTTTCCATATTGGAGGGACGGGTGAGAAGCGTGACCGCGATCCAGGCGAGGCTCGTCACACCGACGATCACGAATAATGAAACAGGGAATTCCAGTGCTGTATACGACCTGACGAGTGCGAATGTGACCAGAGGGACGAGCATCGCGGTGATTTCGGACCACGCGTTGATCCTCCACCAGAACCACCTCAGGATCAGGACCAGCCCAAGTCCCGCCCCCGCCTCGATGATGAACGCCCACGCGCCGGAGATGGTGTCCATCGTCAGCGTCACCGCGAACGCGGCCGCCATGACGACAAGCGTCAGAGCCCGCGAGACCGAGACATAATGCCGTTCCCCCCTTCCGGCCGCGACGAACCGCCGGTAAAAGTCGTTGACCAGGTACGACGTCCCCCAGTTCAGCTGGGTCGCGATGGTGGACATGTAGGCGGCGAAAAAGGCGGCGACGAGCATGCCGCGTAGCCCCGTTGGCAGAAAATCCCTCATGGCGTAGACGAACCCGAGTTTCTTTTCGTCCGGGCCGAGCCCGGGATAGAGCACCAGGGAGGCCAGCCCCACCAGGATCCAGGGCCAGGGCCGGATGCAGTAATGGGCGATGGTGAACCAGAGGGTTGCCAGCAGCGAATGCTTTTCGTTCTTCGCGGACATCATCCGCTGGGCGACGTACCCGCCTCCTCCCGGTTCGGCCCCCGGGTACCAGGAGGCCCACCACTGCACTCCGACGAAGGCCAGGAAGGCAATGCCGCTGAGGGCGAGCGTCGATCCGACGGCGAGGCCGCCGGCGGGACCCTCGCCGATCACGGGAAGAAACCGGAGCGACCACTCCGGCAATTTGTCCGTCAGGCCGGAGAGTCCGCCGATTTCGGGTTTGTCAACGACGATGACCGCCAAAAGGACGCAACCCGCCATCGCGAAGATAAACTGAAACACGTCGGTCACCGCGACCCCCCACAGGCCTGCGACCGCTGAGTACGACGCTGTCAGGGCCATCGCCGCCGCGACGCAGAGCATCGCCCCGGTGGCCGACATTCCGAACATTCCCTGGAGCAGGGCGGCCATGGCCAGGTTCACCCACCCGATGATGACGCAGTTCATGAATAGACCGAGGTACACGGACCGGAACCCCCTCAGGAAAGCCGCGGGTTTCCCCGAATAGCGGAGCTCCACGAACTCGACGTCGGTGAGCACCCCCGCGCGGCGCCACAGCCGCGAGAAGAAGAAGACGGTGAGCATTCCGCCTAGCACGAAATTCCACCAGAGCCAGTTTCCGGCTATGCCGTTTTTTGCCACCAGTTCGGTGACCGCCAGGGGCGTGTCGGCGGCAAAGGTTGTGGCAACCATCGACGTGCCCGCCAGCCACCAGGGGAGGTTCCGCCCGGAGAGGAAGAATTCCCCGGTGTCGGAGCCCGCGCGCCGCGAATATTTCAGCCCGAAGTATATCGTCACCAGGAAATACGCGGCAACCACCAGCCAGTCAGCGATCTGCATCTGATCCCTCCGTCATGGCTGCGTTCCCGGAACCGGCGCGCTGTACCCGGGAAAGCGCCCACCCTGCCCCTACCGTCGCCGTCGCCCCGATGATCGTGTACCAGGTCCATCCGACCCCGCTCCACTGCACAACTGCCACCATCGTCGCTATCCCCACGAAAAAGGAGACAATTGCCGTTCGTTCATCGACGCGGTGGTTCAGTCTCCCGAGGAGAAACAGGCCCAGCAGGCCCCCGTAGGTGAACGAGGCCACCCCCAGGGCGATTTCCAGGAGCACTCTCGACCCGGAATAAATAAAAAACACCGCCATGCCCACCAGCAGAAGCGCCCACCCGGCCGTGAACCGGCGCGAAAGCGCGACCTGCCTCCCGGCGCTGACTCCCGTCCCGAATCTCGGCATATAGAAATCCGCCATCGTCACCGAGGCCAGGGAATTCACCGAGCCGGAAAGTGTCGACATCGCGGCGGCCAGCAGGCCGGCGATGATAAGGCCCGAGAGCCCGGAGGGCATCTGTTCGATGATGAATTTCGGGAAGATTTCGTCGGCCTTGAGCACGCCGAGCGCCGACAGCGGGGCTCCCCCATAAAAAGCGAACAGCCCCAGCCCCACGAAGAGGAACACCGTGAACTGGACCAGCACGATCACCCCGCTCCAGATGAGTGCGCGCTGGGCCCCGACCAGAGACCTGACGGTCAGAAGGCGCTGGACGATGAGCTGGTCGGTGCCGTGGGAGGCCATCGAGAGGGTCATCCCCCCCACCAGGCTGGCGGCGAGTGTATACGGGTCGGAGAAAAAACCGCCCGCGGGTATCGCGGTCCGGAAAACCTCGAGCTTCCCCGAGGAAGCTGCGGCCAGGAGCACGCCGTCGAACCCCCCGGGGATCCTGTCGACGAGGATGACCGCGGCGGCCACGGCGGCCAGGAGGTAAACGAACATCTGGACGACATCCGTCCAGATGACGGCCCTGATCCCGCCGACGTACGTGTACACGAGTGTCAGCCCGGCCATCAGCACGATGGACACCATGTACACGGTTTCCTCAGGCCACCCGGAGGTAAGGCGGGCCCCTTTCAGGAGTATCGCCAGCGGAATGGCGGTGGCGAAAAGCCTCACGCCGTCGGCGACGACGCGGGTGAACACGAAGGTCAGGCTGGCCGAACGCCGCGCCATTGGGCCGAATCGCTCGCCGAGGTACTGGTAGGCCGTGGACAGTTCCCCGCGGAAGTACGACGGCAAAAAAAGAAAGCTGACGATGATCCGCCCGATGATGTACCCGAGCGTCACCTGGAGGAAATTGAGATTGGTGAGATACGCCAGCCCGGGGATGCTGATGAAGGTGAGGGTGCTGGTTTCGGTGGCGACGAT
>DATEDB010000008.1:0-6158 GCA_035286625.1 Bacteroidota bacterium | reverse complement strand
TAATCTCCATCCAGAGCGATCGAGGAGGTGACCAGCCCTCCCGGATCGCTCTGGATGGAGATTACGGCGAAAGGCACGCTCACCGAGCCGATGATGTTCCAGCCGGGTGAAACCCCGACGGTGTCTGTCTCCAGAAGCGATCCGTCGAGGTTCACCGGCTGTGATCCCCCGAATTTGATCCAGTACCCCTCTCCGGTCGAGACCGCGGAACGCGCCTGGTAACCCCCCGAATAGATGAAGGCCTGCGAAAGCGCGGTGGGATACAGCGCCGCGACGCTGCTGTCGTCAGTGCCGAACGGCAATGATAGCAGGTTCCACCCATCCGCCACCGTATCAATCAGCACCCCATGAGAGGGTTCAACCGTGCCGATGATGAGCCCCTTCATCCCGGAGCCGGCGTGAGGGACGCAGACATAATGCACAGATCCGTTTTTATTGATCACCGCCGAACCGCCCGCGAATGGCAGATCGAAACCGCCGTTGGAGACAGTATCGTTCGCCACCCACACAGAGGAATCCACCTCCCGGGCGTTGTGGATGGGATCCAGAACGAAATAGACCGTCGCCCCGCTGTCCACCACGAGGGTGTCCGGGGAAAACGTGAAGCCGACGTTGATGATCATGTTGGGAACATGATTAAGAAAATCCACCGATTGGTTTTCCGCCGATCCCACCGTGAAGGCCCACGACGATTGGGCCGTCGCGCCCTGGGACGACCCGTTCACCACCAGTGAAACGTGTGACCACGCAGAACTGTCGTCCTCGGCGGCGACATAGTGCCCGGGGGGCAGGCCCGGGACGACCAGGCTGTCCCCGGACACGACCGAATCGACCACGATACCCGAGCCGACCGAATCCTGGTACAATTTCAACCCCCAGGCCTTCCCGAGCCGGTCGGCCGTCGTGACGTGGTTGCCGTCCTGGTCGGCGAACGATCGCAGTGTGATGGTTGAAGGGGGAATGGGATTCACCATGATGAGCCCCTTCATCCCGGAGCCGGCGTGCGGGACGCAGACGTAATAGTCGATGCCTCCTCCGGGGGGAATGTACGTACCGCCCCCGGTGGGCAGATCGAAGCCGCCGTTGGAGGCCGTTCCGTTCGCCTCCCACGTCGCCCGGGATACTTCCCTCGCCGTGTGGATTGTTTCGAGCACGAAAAATACCGTGTCGCCGTTGTCCACCGTCAGCGTATCCGGCGCGAACGTGAACCCGTTGCTGATGATCATATTCGGCGCCGTGTTGAAAAACGTGACGGTGTGATTCTCGCCGCTCCCGATGGTGAACGGCCAGAATTTTTGTGCGGTCACCCCCTGTGGGACGCCGTCGGCGGTGATCGAGAAATGCGTCCAGGAGACGCTGTCAGCCTCGACGGCGACGTAAGTACCGGCAGCGAGACCCGTCACATTCAGGGTCGCGGCCGAATTCACCGAGTCGAGCACCACCCCGGAACCGACGGAATCCTGGTAAAGTTTCAGCGACCATTTTTTCGGTATCCGGTCGCCGGTCGTCCCCGTCAGGCCGTCCTGGTCAGCGACGGAATTGATCGTAATTGTACTGGGGGGGGGACCCGTGGGATTGACGGTGATGATCCCCTTCATGCCGGATGAGGCATGGGGCTGACAGACGTACCAGTGTGTACCCACCACGGTCAGCACCACACTGCCTCCCCCCAACGGGAGCGAGAATCCACCGCCGAGAGGCGTCGTCCCGTTGGCGTCCCAGGTGGCCTGACTCACCTCGACCGCGTTGTGAATTCCGGATATCGAGAAGATAACGGTATCGCCCGCGGTGATGGTGAGAGACGAAGGTGAAAACGTGAAACCAACCGCCGTGACGGTATGCGTGGTTGCCTGCGACGGAAGAGCAGATATCACAGACAGTGCGATGAACAGGAACAAAAATTTCATGATGATGGTCCTCCGGTACGTGTGTTCGCGGGAGAGGGTACCATGAAAGTTATCACCAAGCTGCGTGACTGTCAAGGGTTTCGGCCGAAATATTTTTTTTGCTCACCCGTCCGATTGATTCAGCACCCGTGATATGCGGCATACGATGGACACCGGTGACGATGTTCACTTATCGCCGTTCTATGGGCGACGCGGGGTCCCACAGGCGCAACACCCGCCGAAGGCCGGTTGTGGCACTCCCGCCACATTAGGACTTGGCCCGGCCTTTCGTTATCTTGATGCATCCTTCGTTGTTTTCCGCGGCACAACTTCCGCGGATCCAATCCCGCAGGAAATCACTCTTTTTCTTCATTATGTAAACGCATGCACACATTCGAATCACTCGGCGTCGGCAAACCGACGCTTGCTTTACTATCCAAAAACGGCATCGTGACGCCTACCCCGATCCAGGACCTGTCCCTCCCGCACGTGTTCGCCGGGAAGGACGTTATCGCCCAGGCGGAAACGGGATCGGGAAAAACCCTGAGCTTCGCTCTCCCGCTGATCGAACACATCGATGAAAGCGCGGGCGTGAGCGCACTCGTGCTGGCTCCCACGCGCGAACTTGCGGTGCAGATCGCCCACGAGTTCGATAAATACTCACAGGGAAAACGCCTGAGCGTCACGGCAGTCTACGGCGGAGTGGCGATGGGCCCGCAGATTAAAAAACTTCAGAGGACGCAGATCATCGTCGCCACGCCGGGCCGGCTCCTCGATTTTCTCTCGCAGCGGGTCGTCTCTCTCGGCGGGATCCGGCACCTGGTCCTGGACGAGGCGGACCGCATGCTCGACATGGGCTTCCAGCCGGACATCGAAAAGATCGTGAGGCAGGTCCCGAGGGAGCGCCAGACGCTGCTGTTCAGCGCGACCATCTCGAAGGAGATTATGCAGATCAGCAAAAAGTACCTCAAAGAGCCGGTCGAGGTGCGCCTCCCTTCGGCGCTGAAGCCGGAATTTCTCCGTCAGACCTATTACCAGACATCGCCCGATGTGAAGCTGCCCCTGCTGCTGCATTTATTGAAGGCCGAACGCGATCTATCAATTGTGTTCTGCAACAGGAAACACATCGCCCGGAAGATCGCCCACAAACTGACACAGCAGGGCGTGCACGCCCGGGCGCTCCAGGGGGACATGTCCCAGCCGCAGCGGGACCGGACAACACAGGAATTCAAGGGCAAGAAATTCAACGTCCTCGTCGCCACCGACGTGGCGGCCAGGGGACTGCACATCGACGACGTGAGCCACGTCTATAATTACGAGATCCCCAAGGACGTGGACTCCTTCACCCACCGGGTGGGCCGCACGGCGAGGGCCGGCCGGAAGGGCGAAGCCATATCGCTGGTGGCCACCGAAGACGAACGAAAGTTCTTCAAACAAATCCTCTTCAATTACAGCGGAAAAATCGACCTCAAAATGGTCGACGCGGCCGACCTCCCCAAACTGGCGGAGGTGGCGTACCGGCCGGATCAGTCGAAAGGGCGGTCCGGGCGTGGCCAGGCCAGGCCCCCCGGAAGATCCGGGAGACAGCGTAGATTCCGCAGGTAACTCCGGCAGGCAGCGCAGATTCCGCAGGTAGCCCCGAAACATCCGCTTACCGAAAGCCGTAGAAGTAGTACCCGATCCTCCCCGGGACAAAACTTGCCCGGTGAGGGACATTATGGTACATTAATCCCGCGATCCCCGGCCGACGGCCGACCGAGACTGAGACGGGGACCCCGATCGTTTTCAGATCAGCCGATTACCCATCCATCGCAACACGCCCATCATGATAAAGGAGAACTCCATGCGCAGAACGCTGTTTCAACTCCTCGCGTTGGTTTTATGGTCCGTCACGCTCCAGGCCCAGACGGCCGATGAGATCATCGCAAAGTTCGTCAAGACCGTCGGCGGCGCCGATAAAATCAGAGCCGTCACCACGCTGAAACGAGCCGGGAAATTCACCGGCGGCGGGGGGTTCGAGGCGGTCATCATGCAGGAAAACAAACGCCCCAACATGGTGAGGCAGGAATTCCAGATACAGGGCCTCACCGGGATCAGCGCGTATGACGGCAAAAACGGCTGGAAGATCCAACCGTGGGGCGGGAAGAAGGACCCGGAAGAGATGGGCGAGGACGAGTTGAAATCCATCGTCGAGGACGCCGACTTCGACGGACCCCTGGTCGATTATAATGCGAAAGGGAACACCGTCGAATACATCGGCACCGAGCCGGTCGAGGGAACCGACGCCATCAAATTAAAAGTCTCCGTCCCCAACGGCGACGTCTACTACTATTATATGGATACCGATTATTACGTGCCCATCAAGATTGAAACAAAACGGATGATCCGCGGCGCTGAACAGGAATCCGAAACCATTCTCGGGGACTACAAGGAGGTCAACGGGTGGTACCTCCCCTTCTCGATCGAGATGGGCGCCAAGGGAAGCCAGTTCAAACAGAAGGTGAACTACGACACCATCGAGGCCAACGTCCCCCTGGACGATTCCATTTTCCGCAAGCCCGACGTCAAGCCGCAACCGGCTGGCAGGTAACGACCCCGACAATTTTACGACGAGAGGATTCACATACATGAAAACACTACCACTTTCCCGGAATTTCATCATCGCTGTCGCGCTGATAATGTCGGCGGCAACGGGCTTCTCGCAGCAGAAAACAAAGGGCGTCAACATCGACCCCGAAACAATTTCGGGCCTGGGCGCCCGGAACATCGGCCCGGCGGTCATGAGCGGAAGGATTTCCGCGGTCGACGCGGTGCACGAAGGAGACCGCCTGACCATCTACGTCGGGGCCGCGAGCGGCGGCGTCTGGAAGTCGTCCAACGGCGGAACGACGTTTAAACCGGTGTTCGATAAACAGCCCGTCCAGTCGATCGGCGCCGTCACGGTGGACCCCACCGACCCGAAGACCATCTGGGCCGGGAGCGGCGAGTCGTGGACGCGCAACAGCGTGTCGCTCGGCGACGGCATCTACAAATCGACGGACGCCGGGGAGACGTGGACCAACATGGGCCTCAGGGGTTCCGAAAGGATCGTGAAGATCATCGTGGACCCGACCGATCATAATGTGGTCTACGCCGCGGTCCCGGGAAAACTCTGGAGCGACAGCGACGAACGCGGCGTTTTCAAGACCACCGACGGAGGCGCGACGTGGAAGAAGGCGCTGGCCGGGGCGAACCCCTCGACGGGCAGCTCGATGATCACCATGGACGCCAAAAACCCGAAAACGCTCTACGCCGGCATGTGGGACTTCCGCCGGAAGGGCTGGACCTTCCGTTCCGGCGGCGACGGCCCCGACGCCCCGAGCGCCAGCGGATTATTCAAAACCACCGACGGCGGTGCGACCTGGACCGGGCTGACAGACGAATCGGCGAAAGGCCTGCCGTCGAAACCGTGGGGCCGGGTGGCCGTTACTGCCGCCCCTTCCAATCCCCTCGTGGTCTACGCCTTCATCGAGGCGGAACCGCCGAAGAACGCTCTCTACCGTTCGGAAGACGGCGGAGCGACATGGACCGCCCTCGACCGGAGTCAGAACATGGTCTGGCGCCCCTTCTATTTCGCGACCCTGATCGTCGATCCCAACAATGAAAATAAAATCTACAAACCGGACGGACCATTGATTGTGAGTAACGACGGCGGCAAGACCTTCAGCGGGATCACCGGCGGGGCGCACGGCGATTTCCACGACGTGTGGGTCGACCCGAAGAATAGCGACCGCCTCATCACCGCCACCGACGGCGGGCTCTATTATTCGTACGACGCCGGCAACGGCTGGGTGATGGCGCTGAACCTTCCCATCTCGCAGTTCTACCACGTGAGCGTGGACATGGACATGCCGTACAACGTCTACGGCGGCCTGCAGGACAACAGCTCGTGGGTCGGACCCTCGCAGTACCCGGGGGGAGTGGCGAACAGCCGGTGGGAGAACATGTACGGCGGGGACGGTTTCTGGATGTTCGCCGACCCGTCCGATCCCGTCTATATTTACGCCGAGGCGCAGGGCGGGGAGATCGGGCGCATCAACAGGAAAACGCACGAGGTCCGGAGCATCAAACCGCTGCCTGGATATAAAGAAGGTAAGCTGCGTTTTCACTGGAACACGCCGATCCACATGAGCTCCATCAATAAAGGCACGATCTACGTCGGCGCCCAGTTTCTGTTCCGCTCCACCGACCAGGGACAGACCTGGGACCGCATCTCCCCCGACCTCACTACGA
>DATEDB010000007.1:0-4664 GCA_035286625.1 Bacteroidota bacterium | reverse complement strand
CAGGCTCCGGGAATGGATAAAAACCTGTCAAAAGTACTCATGGGCGCGGGTATCGCCTTTCTCGTCGGCGGGGTCGCCGGGGCGGGGCTTACCTACCGTGACATCACGACCGAAAACCTCATGCACGCGACCATGGCGAATGTCCGCGTCCCGTTCGCCGATACGGCGGCATCCGCCTCGGCGCGATTCCTCCCCTACCGGGAGGGAGTGTACACGCTGTACCTCTCGTCCGCGGGTCCGGACCTGTCTCAAGGCAGGGATGACGCGCGGTGCGGGGCCGATTCGCTCATCGCCTCTTTTCTGAATTACGGCGGTCTCGTGGACATCCTGATCACCGACCCCGGGGATCGCGTGGCCCTGGGTCGAAGCCTGTCCGCGCCGGCCGCGCCGCCGGAAGACAACGGCTGGATTCCTGTCGACACGCTTCGCATCTCACCCGGCGAGCATCAGTGGACGCTCGGCGTGTACGTCTGCCCGGACGGTTCTCCCCCGCCCCGGTGCGGGATGGAATTTTTCCTCCTTCCGCCGCAGCGGTACGAGATCGGGACGTACCTCGCCGGCGGGGTGATGCGCATGGTGGGATTCGGCGGCCTGATGCTCGCCGGGTTTCTGATGATCGTTTTCGCCGGGAGGGCCGGCCGCTGATATTTTTCATTATCCGGAATATTTCGTATTTTTCGTGCATCATGAGTGCACCGACAACATGACCGACGGCGGGTTTTTCATGCATCACTACACCGCCACGACTGAAGACATCGAGGTCGAGGTCAGGCCGGTCTATATCGACGGCCAGTCGGACATCATGGCCCGGAAGTTCGTCTTCGCGTATTTCGTCCGGATAAAAAACCGGGGCAGGGAACGGATCCAGATCCTCAGGCGGCACTGGATGATCAATCACGGAGGTTATCGTGTCGAGGAAGTGGAGGGCGAGGGCGTCGTCGGCAAACAACCGGTGATTCCTCCCGGGGAATCCCACACCTACAACAGTTTTTGCATCCTGGAATCATTCGAAGGCACGATGGAGGGGACCTACCTCATCCAGAAGGAACACGGCGAGTTCACGCGGGTCACCATCCCCCGGTTCACCCTGCGGGCCCTGGGCAACTGAAGGGGCCGGCCCCTGCCGGTGTGACCGGATTCCCCGCCGGCGGGAAACGTCATCTTTCAACCACCAATGACGCATGATAAGAGCCTCCCCCCCCGGGGGGAGAGAATCAATATTTCCTCCGGAACCCGGTGGGAGCCGGTCGTGGGCTATTCCCGCGCCGTGAGGGTCGGCGACAGGGTCTTCGTCTCGGGCACCACCGCCACCGGAGACGACGGCGAGATCGTCGGGAAGGGAGACGCCTACGCTCAGGCTGTCCGGACGTTCAAAAATATCGCGCTCGCGCTGGCGAAGGCCGGAGCCACGATGGAAGACGTCGTCAGGACCAGAATGTACGTCACCGACCCGGCGGACTGGGAAAAAGTCGGCAGGGCCCACGGGAAGGTGTTCGGATCCATACGGCCGGCCACATCACTCATCGCGGTGAAGGGTTTCGTCTCCCCGGACATGCTGGTCGAAATCGAAGCCGAAGCGGTGGTGGGTAAAGCCGGATGATTTCAGAGGAGCCGCGATGAGCGAATCGGCGAAACATCCCCGCATCGGGATCCTCGGAGGGGGCCAGCTCGGGAAAATGCTCACCCAGGCCGCGATGAACTTCGACCTCCACCTGAGCATCATGGACGGCAGTCCCGACGCCCCCTGCGAACCCTACTGTCATAATTTTGTGGTGGGAGACCTGAACAACGCCGACGCGGTGTACCGCTTCGGGAAACAGGTGGAACTGCTGACCATAGAAATCGAAAACGTGGATGTCGGGGCGCTCCGGCGCCTGGAAGCGGACGGCATCCTCGTCTCCCCCTCCCCGGAGATCATCGGGATCATCCAGGACAAGGGGAGCCAGAAAGATTTCCTGCGTAAACACGGAATCCCCACAGCGGAGTATCGTTTCATCAACGACTCCGGGGACCTGAAGTCGTTCGACGCGTTCTTTCCGGCCATCCAGAAACTCCGCCGCGCCGGCTACGACGGCCGGGGCGTCCTGCGGATCGATTCGCGCCCGGATCTCGGGAAGGGTTTCCCCGAACCGAGCATCATTGAGCGGCTGGTCGACATCGAAAAAGAACTCTCGGTCATTGTCGCCCGCAGCCGCTCAGGCGGGATGAGGGTGTATCCGTCCGTCGAGATGGTGTTCCACGAGTCGAACCTCATCGATTATCTTGCGGCTCCAGCGGACATCGACCCCCGCGTCGAAAAAGAAGCGGAGGAACTCGCGGTGGCGACGGCAGAAAGGCTCGGCATCGTGGGGTTGGCCGCCATCGAGATGTTTTTATCATCTGACGGAAAAGTCCTGGTCAACGAAATCGCCCCCAGGCCGCACAACAGCGGCCACCATACCATTGAAGCGAACGTCACCTCGCAGTACGAGCAGCACCTGAGGGCCATCATCGGACTGCCCCTGGGTTCCACCGCGACGCTGTCGCCCGCGGTCATGATCAACCTGCTCGGCGAACCGGGGTTCGACGGTCCCGTGCGCTATGAAGGATTGAATGAAGTGCTTGCGGTTGAGGGGGCCAATGTTCATATTTACGGCAAGAAAATAACGAAACCGCACCGGAAGATGGGGCACGTTACGATCGTCGACGCGTCGCGCACGGCGGCGCTGGAGAAGGCCCTCTTCGTCCGGAAGACATTGAAGGTGAAAGCATGAAAAAACCCATCGTTGGAATCATCATGGGAAGCAGGTCGGACCTGGGAGTAATGCGCCCGGCGGCCGCGGTCCTGAAAAAATTCGGCGTTCCCGCCGAGGTCACGATCGTCTCGGCCCACCGCACCCCCCAGCGGATGTTCGACTACGCGGTGAAGGCGGAAGGCCGGGGGCTGAAGGTCATCATCGCAGGCGCGGGGGGCGCCGCGCACCTGCCGGGCATGGTCGCTTCCCTCACCACCCTCCCGGTGGTCGGCGTGCCGGTAAAATCGGGGAATTCCATAGACGGGTGGGATTCGATATTGTCGATCCTGCAAATGCCGAACGGCGTGCCGGTGGCGACGGTCGCCCTCGGCGCCGCTGAGAACGCCGGCATCCTCGCCGCGGAGATCATCGCGACAGCGGATAAAAAAGTCGCCGCGAAATTGAAAACCTTCAGGAAATCGTTGAAATTAAAGGTCGAGCAGGCGGCCCGCGAAACCGAGAGGCGCTCCCGGCGATAAGTACCGGATTGCAGGTGGAGGATCAGACCGGGCGCCACTTGATTTTTCACACGGATTTCCCCACCTTTCCATATAACCCCTTCCGGATAACCCGAGGTGATGGTCATGGGAAAAATCTCATACCTCATCGCTGTCGTTCTTGCGGTTTCCGTATCCGCACCGGCACAGAAGAGATATCTCGTCTCGCCCGACCAGGAAATCATACCCTTGGAGCCGGGGAGCGCCGGATCCTCCTTCATCCGCGAATTGCGGAACCTGGACCGGAGCGCCACCCCCGCCTACTGCGGAGACGGTTATATCATCGACCCGCCCCCGCTCAACGTGTCATTCAATGCCAGGCATAAGGACGTGATGGGGCAATGGTACATCGCCCCGGCGGCCGGAACGATCGACACGATTTTCTGGACCACGGGCCAGATCGGTGACTGGCTTTCCGATTCCACGGCCTTCGTAAGGGTCCACCGGTCGAATATCAACCCGCTGTACGGACCGGGTGTCCGGCCCGGTCCGTTCAATCCTCCCTGCCAGCCGTGGGGATACTGGATCAACACGAACGACCTCGATATGGGGATCACCGCATTCCCGGAACTGGCGACCGACACGACCTGGATATCGACGTACCCCGGTCCGGGAATCCCATCAACTCCGCCCATCGGCGAAAACATCTGGGGGACGAGCAGCGGGTACCCCGTCAGGCTCAAATCCGATGCTCTGAACATGGTGGTCGTGGACGACCTTGCCCCGCTCACGGTCGCCGCCGGCGATGTCTTCTTCATCTCGGTGGAGTTGTCATACAGGGACCCCGTTCTCCCCGTCGTCGAAATACCGACCTGGTTTTACGCCAGCCAGTGGACTGTGACAACGAGTGACGGGGATTATCCCTCGAGGAACTGGAAATTCTATGAGCACGACAAGGGACCGTCGAGCTGCGCATCGCTCCCGATCGACAGCATGAAACGGGGTTGGTTCGCCAGGGGTTCGGGCACGGGAGACTCCCTCGATGTCATGGAGTGGGATATGTGGTACACCATGACCGTCGACGGGAACGCACCACCGTTCATCGAAGATTACAGCCACCTCGGGAATACGTTCAGTCCGGCCGACCGTTTGCTCCAGGCGGTGATCGAGGACTGTTACGCACTCAATCCTCCCGATGCGGGCGTCGCATCGGCGGCGATCGTGTACGAGGTGGACGGCGAACAGCAAATCCCGGTGACCATGAGTTACCTGGGTGCCGACACCTGGGAGGGGATTATTCCCGGTCAATCCCCCGGCACGCGGGTCACCGCCAGGGTGGAAGCCCTCGACTTCGATGCCAACACGGGCGTCGGCCCGTCGTTCTCGTACACGATCGTCCCATTCGGCAACGAATGGTACGCGATCGATACCGGGTATGCCTGCGCTCCCAACG
>DATEDB010000006.1:0-7359 GCA_035286625.1 Bacteroidota bacterium | reverse complement strand
GTTCAACCCGGCGGATGAACGGTCCGGCATGGAGTTCGTGGTGCCGCTGACCAAATCCAACACCCGCACGATCGACCGGACCGGTGGCACCTACCTGCACACCTCGAGGGCCAACCCGGGGAGGGTCGACCGGGACCACCTGCCCGAATTCCTGAAGGCGGAATACGGCGGCGCCGGCTCCGGCCGGATGATCGACTGCACCCGGCATGTCATGAAGGTGATAGACCACCTCGGGATCGACGCCCTGGTGGCGATCGGCGGGGATGATACGCTCAGTTACGCCGCCCGGCTGCACTCCGAGGGAGTACCGCTCGTCTGCGTGCCCAAGACGATGGACAACGACGTGCACGGGACGGATTACTGCATCGGGTTTTCGACGGCCGTCACGCGCAGCGTCGAGTTCATACACGCGCTGCGGACGCCGACCGGCTCGCACGAACGGATCGCGGTGGTGGAACTCTTCGGCAGGTATTCCGGCGAGACGTCGCTCATCTCCGCCTACCTCGCGGGTGTGGACAGGGCGATCATCTCCGAAGTGGATTTCGATATGGAAAAACTCACGGGGTTTCTCGTTGACGACCGGAACGAAAACCCGAGCAGGTACGCGATCATGACGATCTCGGAGGGAGCGAAACCGATCGGGGGGGAATTATATCTCTCCGGGGAAACCGACGCCTACGGCCACAAGAAACTCGGCGGGATCGGGGACACGGTCAGCAGGGAGATCGAGAAACGTTCTGGCGTGAGGACGGTGTACCAGCAGCTCGCCTACCTGATGCGAAGCGGCGCGCCCGACGCGCTCGACCTGATGGTGAGCACGAGTTACGGGTACCTGGCCACAGACCTGCTGGTTTCGAAACAGCACGGGAAGATGGTGGCCCTGAGGAACGGGAACTACACGACGGTGCCGATCGACGCGATCACCGAGGGGAAGAAGCGCGTCGATGTGGACGAACTCTACGACATCGCGAGCTACCGTCCCAAGGTCGCGCACCTCATGGGAAAGCCGATGTTCCTGTATTAACGGGATCAGCGGGGCGGGACTTTCATGGTCCGACCGGCGCTCTCAGTCCGGATGACCGATGGCCGGGAAGACAGGGATGATCATTTCAACCATCCCTGCGTGCGGTACCATTCAAGAGTGACCCGGATGCCTTCCTCAAGCGTGAATTTCTCACCGAACCCCAGCTCGCGGACCGCTTTCGATCCGTCGAACGTCCAGGCGTCCTGCACGATGTCCCGGGCCTTCTCCAGGTTCAGGACCGCCGGCCTGCCGCCGAAGGAGGCGAAGAACTGCGCAAGCGCGCCGATCGTGTAGACGCACCATTCCGGGATCTTGATCCTGACCGGCCTGCGTCCCATCACCGCGGCGGTCACATCGCCCACGTGAAGCCAGGTGAAGTATTTTTCCCCCGAGATGAAGTACGTCTGCCCCGCCGCCCGGGGGCTCTCGCCCGCCAGGACAATCCCGTCAACCAGGTCCGACACGTGGATGATGCTCACGAGCTTTTCCCTGAAGCCGATCAGCGGCTGTAACCCCATGTTCATGGTCCTGAAAAATTCGAAGATATCGGTGTCCCTGGGGCCGTAAACCGCCGGAGGCCTTACAATTGTCACCGGAATTTTCTCCATCGCCGCCAGGCACTCCTTCTCGGCCCGCATCTTGCTCACCCCGTAGGTGGTGATGGGGTGGAAGGGGGTCGTCTCGTCGACCGGAGTACCCGGGGTGGCCGGACCGACCGCCGCCCCGCTGCTCACGTGCACGAACCTCCCGATCCGGGGGTTCGCGTCGAGGACGGCCGACAGCAGGTTCCGGGTCACCATGTGGTTCCCGCGGAAATATTCCTCCTTCGTCCTGGCTTTCGTGACGCCGGCAACGTGGTACATCATGTCGACGCCGGACACCGCCTCCCGGAGGAATGTCGCGTTCCCGTAATCTCCCTCGACATACGCGATCGGGATGTCCCCGATCCATTTTTTGTCGGAGGATTTCCTGGTGATCGCGCGGAGCGTATGCCCCTGCCGGTGGAGACGCCTGGCGAGGTGGCTGCCGATGAAACCCGTTGCGCCTGTGAGGAGAATGTTCATGAAAATGTCGGGACCTGGCGGGACGGGAGGATGGGCGGAAAGACCGGTGTAATTGACTTTAACAAGGCCATGCAGTATATTAAAAAAATAATTTTCGTCCAATTTTTCCCATCCTTCCCTCATTCTCGCGCGAAAAAACCATTACCCGTCCGGTATGAGCGAATCTCACAACCCAACAGCACAGGCGGCACCGCAATCCCCGCGATCCTCCAGACCGCCGATCGACCTGTTCCAGAAGTGCAATGATTTCACCCGGGCCGACGAAGTCAAGGCCGCCGGATTTTATCCCTACTTCCGGGCCATCGAAGAAAACGAGGGACCGGTGGTGCAGATCGAGGGGAAAAAGGTCATCATGGCGGGGTCGAACAACTACCTCGGCCTCACCGCGCACCCGAAAGTCAAGGAGGCGGCCAGAAAGGCCGTTGATAAATACGGGACCGGATGCTCCGGTTCGAGATACCTCACGGGGACCCTGGACCTCCATAACGAGCTCGAGGCCCGTCTTGCCGCGTTCATGGGCAGGGAGGCGTGCCTGCTGTTTTCCACCGGGTATCAGACCGCCCAGGGCATCATCCCGACCCTCGTCCAGCGTGGAGAATATCTGGTCACCGACAAGGATAACCACGCGTGCATCGTCGCCGGGTACATGATGGCGAAGGGGATGTTTGCCGATATCGTCCGGTACAAGCACAATGATATGGCCGACCTCGGGAGGGTCGTCTCACGTCTCCCCCTCAGCGCCGGCAAACTGATCGTCTCCGACGGTGTGTTCAGCACGTCCGGCACGATCGTTGACCTGCCCAGGCTGGTGGACGTGGCCGGAAAATTCAACGCGCGGATCCTCATCGACGACGCCCATTCGATCGGGGTGATCGGCCGGGGCGGGAGGGGAACGGCGAGCCATTTCGGTTTGGATAAAAAGGTTGACATGACGATGGGCACCTTCAGCAAGACCTTCGCGTCGCTGGGGGGGTTCGTGGTGGGGGAGGAGCGCGTCATCAACTATCTCAAGCACCATTCCCCGGCCCTCATCTTCAGCGCGAGCCCGACTCCCGCGTCCGTCGCGGCGGCCCTCGCAGCGCTGGACATCCTGGAGACGGAACCCGAAAGGATCGACCGGCTCCTGAAAAATGCCACCCGCATGCGGCAGGGTTTCCGGAAACTCGGATTCAACATCATCGATGGCGAGTCGGCCGTCGTTCCGGTGATCGTCGGAGACGACCTCCTGGCCTTCAAGTTCTGGCGCCAGCTCTTCGACAACGGAGTCTTCGTCAACGCCTTCATCAGCCCCGGTGTGCCCCCCGGAATGCAGATGATGAGAACCAGTTACATGGCGACGCACGAGGATTCTCACCTTGACGCAATCCTGGGAGTCTTCGAAAAGACCGGGAAAAAGCTCGGCATCATCTCCTGAATCACGCCGCGCCCGGACGCCCGGGCGCGATAGAGGGGATCCCCCGCACTGTTCACAGAAAGTTTCCATGTCGCATCTCACAGTTCGACCGGTCCGTTCCCGCAGTGACCGGGAATGTTTCATCGGGATCCAGTGGAAAATGAACTCGCACCTCCCGGGGTGGGTTCCTCCGCTGCTCCTCGACCGCCGCAAGCTCATGGACCGGGAACGCAATCCCTTCTACCGGCACTCCGACGCCGAGTTTTTCATCGCCGAACGCGACGGAGTGCCGTCGGGCCGCATCGCCGCGATCGTCAACCACAACCATAACAGGGAGCATCACGAAAATATCGGTTTTTTCGGTTTCTTCGAATGCGCGGACGATCAGGAGGCGGCCAACGCGCTCTTCGAAACGGCCTCGGAGTGGCTCCGTGCCAGGAAAGTCTCGGCGGTGCGCGGACCGGCGAATCCGTCGGTGAACGACGAGTACGGCCTGCTCGTGGAGGGATACGATGACCCGCCTACGGTGATGATGAGTTACAACCCCCCCTATTACGGCCGGCTTGTGGAGAACGCCGGCTTATCGAAGGAAAGGGATCTGTATGCCTACGAGCTTCACAAAGAAACCTTCATCAGCGAAAAACTCGAACGGGTCACATCCCGGCTGAAGGAGAGGGAAGGATTGACGATCAGGCCGATGGACATGAAAAAATTCCGGAAGGAAGTGGCCACGATCAAGGCATTGTACGCGCGGGCCTGGCAGCGGAACTGGGGAGCCGTTCCGATGACCGGCGAGGAATTCGACTCGCTCGCCGGGGGCCTGAAATCGTTGCTCGAACCGGAACTGATACTGTTCGCGGAGTTCCGGGGGGAGCCGGTGGGATTCTCCCTCACCCTGCCCGATTTCAACCAGGCCCTGAAATATAACCGGCGGGGGTGGCTCCTCACCGGACTCCTCTGCATGTTTTTTTTAAGGAAAAAAATCAACAGGGTTCGTATATTGGTTCTCGGAGTGCTGCCGGATCGCCGGAAGACGGGCGCCGGGAGTCTCCTGATGTACGAAACCGGTAAACGGGCGAACGCCCTGGGGTACCCCGTCGGGGAAGCCGGTTGGATACTGGAGGACAACGTCATGATGAACCGGGCGGCGCAGTTCATGAGCGGTACGCGTACGAAGGTCTACCGCATTTACCAGAAGTCACTCTAACACGCGAAGGAGCAGCGATATGCCGGTGAAACCCGTCGAAAAGATCTGGATGAACGGAAAATTCATCAACTGGAACGATGCCAATATCCACATACTCTCACATGTCATTCATTACGGATCCTCATGGTTCGAGGGTATCCGCTGTTACGATACCAGGAAAGGGCCGGCAGTTTTCCGGCTCGGAAAACACCTCGAGCGTCTCTACGATTCGGCGAAAATCTATCACGCCGAGATTCCCTACAAGCGCGAGGCCCTCACCGAGGCGATCACCGAAACCATCCGCATCAACAAGTTGAAATCGTGCTATATCCGCCCGATCGTGTACAGGGGATACGGCGACGTCGGCGTCAATCCGCTCAACAATCCGATCGACGTTGCGATCGCCGTCTGGGAATGGGGGACGTACCTCGGACAGGACGCCCTCACGAAAGGAATCGACGTGTGCGTGTCGTCCTGGACGCGGCCCGCTCCGAACACCCTCCCCACGATCGCCAAGGCGGGCGGGAATTACCTGAACGCGCAATTGATAAAGATGGAGGCGATCAAGGCGGGATTCACCGAGGGCATCGCGCTGGACATCTTCGGTTATGTCAGCGAGGGAAGCGGCGAGAATGTCTTCATGATCAAGAACAACGATATCTACACCCCGCCCTTCACATCGAGCGTGCTTCCGGGCATCACCCGTTCGTCGGTCATGACCCTGCTGAAAGAGTCGGGCTACCGGATCATCGAAAACCCGGTGTCCAGGGAGATGCTGACGATCGCCGACGAGGTTTTCTTCACGGGCACCGCGGCCGAAATCACACCGATCAGGTCGGTCGACAGGATGCCGATCGGCGACGGAACGCCGGGACCCATCACGAAAGAGGTTCAGAAGAAGTTTTTCGACATCGTCCTCAACGGCAACGACACGAAGAACTGGCTGAGCTTCATACACAACGATTGAGGATGCGCCCCGGAGCACGGGGAGGAGGAACTCGCATGAAGGAGAAAAAGCCGTCGCCGGCGGGCCGGTCGAAAATACGTATTGAGCATATCCTGGTCCCGGTCGATTTTTCGGAGCACTCCAAGAACGCATTGCAATATGCCGCAAATCTCGGACGGCATTTCGACGCCGGCCTGGTGCTCGTGTACGTCGTTGAATCGGTCGGCTATCCGGCAGATCTCGGATACGGCCAGGTGGACATCTCAGCGATCGAAAAAGACCTTGCGGACCGCGCCCGCGCCGAGCTGGAGCGCCTCGCCGAAAAATATTCGGACGCGAATCTGCAGATTACCACCCACGTACACACCGGGCGCCCGTTCGTGGAAATCATCCGGGCGGCGAACGATTACCATGCCGACATGATCGTCATCGCGACGCACGGTCACACCGGGGTGGAACACATGCTCTTCGGGAGCACCGCCGAGAAGGTCGTCCGTAAGGCCCCCTGCCCGGTGCTGGTGGTGCGCTGATGAATACAAACGCCCCCTACTGACCCGGAGGGGGGTGAAGCGCCGATCGTCCCGGGAGGAGGGGGATAAGGAAGGTCCGGTTGGACCCCGGGTCGGGGGTGATTACATCGTCCTCTCCATCATATACCCCACGAAGTTCCCGAGGGAGGATTTCGATGGAGAGGCCGGCAGGCCTTCGAGCGCGGCGGCGGCGTCCGCGGAGTACTCTTCCGCCTTATGCCTCGCGTAGTCGATGCCGCCGTATTGATGGGCGAAATCCACTACTCTCCGGATATCCTTCCCTGAGGCCCCATTTTTAATCACCGAGATGACGCGCTTTGCCTCGGATTTCGGGGCCCGGGAGAGTGAAAAGATCAGGGGGAGGGTGAGTTTCTTTTCCTTCAGGTCGACCCCTGTCGGTTTGCCGGTGATGCTTTTTCTCCCCGTGTAGTCCAGAAGGTCATCCCGGATTTGAAATACCATCCCGACATTCTCGCCAAAAACCTTCATGCGTTCGATCAACGACCGGTCGCCGGAGGTGCTCGCCGCGCCGATCTGACAGCAGGTCGACAGCAGCGACGCGGTCTTGTCTGAAATAATCTTCAGGTACGTCGGTTCGTCCAGGTCCAGGTCGCGGCTCTTGGCGATTTGAAGAATCTCCGCCTCGCTCATCCGCCGGACGGCGTCCGAAATGATTTTCAGGAACCGAAAATCGTCGTTGTCGAGCGAAAGGAGCAGCCCCTTGGCGAGCATGTAATCACCCATCAGGACTGCGATCTTGTTCTTCCAGACCGCGTTGATGGACGAGATGCCCCTCCTAGTGTCGGCGTCGTCCACCACGTCGTCGTGGATGAGCGTGGCCGTATGGAGGATCTCCACCAGGGCGGCGCCGCGGTAGGTGCTCTCGTTGATCTCGCCGCAGGCCCGGGCCGAGAGCAGGACGAGGGCGGGCCGGATCCGCTTCCCCTTTCGCCTGACCACATATCGAACGATGAAGTCCACGAACGCGACCTTCGATTTCATCGCGTCGCGCAGCCTATCATCGAAGACGTCGAGTTCTTTTGCGACCGGTTCGGCGAGCTCGCTGAGTTTCATGGGAGATCGGAAAGTGATGGGTTCGCCGCCTCCCGTTTCCGCTTCGCCAGTCCCGCGATCCAGATGCTGATTTCGTAAAGCGCGACGATCGGGACGGAGAACACCGACATCGTGATGGGGTCGGTCGTGGGCGTGATGATCG
>DATEDB010000005.1:0-4899 GCA_035286625.1 Bacteroidota bacterium | reverse complement strand
TCTCCCCGCTGACAAAAGTCCGCGCGAAGCCCGCGATCCCCCTGGCCGGGAAATATCGGCTCATCGACATTCCGATAAGCAACTGCATCAACTCGCAGTTCCTGCAGATTTACGTCCTGACGCAGTTCAATTCGGCGTCCCTCAACCAGCACATCGCGAACACTTACCGCTTCTCGCCGTTCATGAAGGGGTTCGTGGACGTGCTCGCGGCCCAGCAGACGCCGGTGAGTCCCGAATGGTTCCAGGGCACGGCCGACGCCGTCAGGAAGATCCTGTGGGTGATCGAGCCGTGGGAGGCGGATTACTTCCTCATCCTCTCCGGCGACCACCTCTACCGGATGGATTACCGGTCGTTCATCGAACACCACGTGGCTTCCGGCGCGGACGTCACCATCTCAGTCCAGCCGATCGGCCCGAAGAACGCCTCAGACTTCGGCCTCCTGAAGATCGACCCGAAGGGGACCGTGAAGGAGTTCAGCGAAAAACCGAAGGGCGAAGCGCTCAAAGCGATGGAGGTGGACACCACCATCGTGGGCCTCACCGACGCGGAAGCCGCCGGGAAGAAGTACCTCGCCTCGATGGGCATCTATATCTTCAGCCGCAAGGCGATGGTGAACCTGCTCACGCGCTATCCCGGGGACACGGATTTCGGCAGGCACCTGATCCCGAAGGCCATCGACGAGATGAAGGTATCGGCGTACGCGTTCGACGGCTACTGGGAGGACATCGGGACCATCGAATCGTTCTACGGGGCGAACATGGGATTGCTCCGCCAGCCCAGGCCCGCGTTCAGCTTTTACGACATGAAATTCCCCATCTACACACGCACGCGGTTCCTCCCCCCGTCGAAAATCCTGGACAGTAAAATCAAGGACGCGATGATCTGCGAGGGAGCGATCCTCAAGGGAGCCGAACTGACCCGCTCGATCGTCGGCATCCGCTCGAGGGTGGAGCAGGGGGCGGTCCTCACCGATACCCTCCTGATGGGGGCGGACGACTACGAGACCGAAGAAGAGCGCGCCGCCGGCCTCAGGCTGGGCATCCCGGCGCTCGGCATCGGCGAGAAAAGCGTGATCAACAGGGCCATCATCGATAAAAACGTCCGGATCGGAAAAAACGTGACGATCATGAACCGGGACGGGATAGACAACATCGAGAATGAGCAGGCGGGTTACTGGATCCGCAGCGGGATCGTCATCGTCGTCAAGGGCGCGATCATCCCCGACGGTACCACGATCTGACGCCTCCCCGGCACGATATCGCCGCCCCCCGACACCGCATCGTCATGATCGCGACGGAGAACGACGCGCTGAAGGGGGCGAAAGTCGGCGGCATCGCGGACGTGATCAGGGACCTCCCGGTGGAGCTCTCGCCCCTGGGCTGGGACACCACGGTCATCATCCCGTCGTACGGGTTCCTTCACAGGCTGAACCCCTCGGAAAAGATCGCCGATGCGACCTTCCCCTTCGGGGGCCGGGAAGAGTTCTGCGAGATCTGGCAGGCGAGGCCGGGGAAACCGACCCCGGATCCGGAGAGGAAAGCCCGACCGTCCGGCGCGGCGTCAACCGAACACCTGATCGTCCACCACCCGTCGATAGCGGGTGACCCGATCTATTACCACGATCCGGCCGGACAGGTCTTTGCCCGGGACTCGACAAAATTCGCGCTCTTCTGTTCGGCCGTCGGACAGTACCTCCGAACCTTCGGCGATTCGTACGTCCTCCACCTCCACGACTGGCACACCGGGTACATCTTCCTCCTCGCGGAACTTCATCCGGCGTTCGTCCACCTCCGGGGAGTCAGGAAAATTTTCACAATACACAACGTCGGCTACCAGGGCACCCGCCCGATGCGGACGTTCTCCCCATCGGTCGAGGACTGGTTCCCCGAACTCTTCAGAAAGAAGAGGTGGATCCGGGCGTGGGAGGACGCCCGCTACGAGGTGCAGACGTTCACACCGATGCTCGCCGGCATCCGGCACGCGGCCGTCGTCACAACGGTGTCGCCGACCTACGCGAAGGAGATCACCACCGCCGGGGACAGGGCCAACGCGGTGTACGGCGGGGAAGGCCTCGAGGTGGCGCTCAGGGCCGCCCACGACGAGGGACGGCTGGTCGGAATCCTGAACGGCGTGGAGTACCCGGCGGCGGCCCCGCGGACTTCCCCGTCATCACAGGTCCGCGAGGAAGACGGCGATCTCGTCGCGACGATCTCGGGGGAAATAGCGGCCGGGATAAAAGGAGGGGCGTCGAAATTCAGCGACCTTATCGCAGGGCGGCTCCGGCGGGTGCTCGACGGAAAGGGGAGATTCATACTGACGAGCATCACCAGGATTTCGGAGCAGAAAGTGCGGCTGATGTTCGAAAAGGGGAGCGACGGCCGGACCGCGCTGGACAGCATCCTCAGCCTCGTGACGGAACGGGGTGCCGGGTACATCTTCATCGGTTCGGGCGCAAAGGAGTACGAGAAGGCCCTCGGCGAGGCGTTCCTCAAATACGAGTCCTTTATCTTTCTGAAGGGATTCCATAAAAACTCCGCCGCGGGGTTGTTCAAAAGAGGCGACCTGTTCGTAATGCCCAGTTCCTATGAACCGTGCGGGATCACACAGATGCAGGCGATGCGAGAGGGGCAACCCTGCCTGGTGCACGCGGTGGGGGGGTTGAAGGACACCGTCATCGACGGCGGGAACGGATTCACTTTCAACGGGAAGACCCTCACCGAAAAAGTGGATAATTTCGTCGGCGCAGTCCGCCGGGCCCTCGGGATATTTTATGACGAACCGTCACGGTGGAAGGTGATGGTAGAGTCCGCCAGGAAGGCCCGTTTCGGGTGGGAGGAGAGCGCGAAACAATACGCGAAACTGTACTCGGGATAGACACGATACCGCCGATCCGCGTGAATTTCCACGCGACGGCCTTCCCGCGATTTGACTCCATGGGACGGACTCAGTACATTACCGTTTCACACAGTCTTGTCCCGTACGTTTTTCCCCTATCATCAACAAAAGGAGTTAAAAATAATGAAATACTCTATTATTGTTCTTTTCACAGTCATCCTCGCGGTGATGCCGGCGATCCCGGCCTTCGCCCAGGAAGGGTCCGAAAAGGCCATGCCCGCGTTTGTGAAGGATTTTCTCGGGCAGGTCGATTTCGCCCAGAGTGAGATTCTGCCGCTCGAACAGGCGATGCCGGCGGAGAAAGCCGGCTGGCGTCCGATGGAGGGTGTCAGGTCCGTGAGCGAAACATACCTTCATATCGCGTTCGGTAATTATCTCATGCCCAAACTGATGGGTTACGAACCGCCCGCGGACGTGAATTTCAGCATGGACCTCAAGAAGTGGGACACACAGACCACGGACATGGCGAAGATCGCCGACATACTGAAGGCCTCGTTTGACCACATTGGCGGAGTCGCGAAAAAAATGACCGCCAAAGACCTCGAGAAGCAGATCGATTTCTTCGGAAATACAACCACCATCCGGAACGCCATGATGTCGGCGCTCAACCACATGCACGAGCACCTCGGGCAGTCGATCGCCTACGCCCGGATGAATTCCGTGGTGCCGCCGTGGACGGCAGCCGAGCAGGCGGCCGAAGCGGCGAAGAAAGAAAAATCCGGGAAATAACCACGGCGAGGGCACCCCGGAGCTTCACGTATTGACCGACAGCGGCCCCCGGTGGGGCCGTTGTCCGTTTTACTGCAATCCATCATCCGGACCATCACCCTATCTTTTACAGAAAACTCAACACATGGCTCAGAAAAAAACAGCAAATGCATCCGCGAAGGCGATGGTCCTTCGTCTCATCGACGAAGGATTCGGAAAGCGGGCGTGGCACGGCACGAACCTGAAAGGATCCCTGCGGGGCCTCACGGCGAAGGAGGCGTCGCGCAGGCCCGGCCGGGGACGGCACAACATCTGGGAGATCGCCGTCCACGCCGCCTACTGGAAATACGCGGTGCGACGACGACTCCTCGGGGAGAAAAGGGGATCCTTCCCGCTGAAGGGGAGCAACTGGTTCACACGGCCGGCGCCCGGGGCTGACTGGAAGAAAGACCTGAGGCTGCTCGACGGGATGCACATTACAATGCGGCGGGCGGTCGCCTCCCTGAGGGATTCGGAGATGGGGAAAAAATCGAAGGGGAGTTCGCAGATCAATGCGCACATCGTCATCGGCATCGGGGCTCATGACGTCTATCACGCCGGTCAGATTCAACTCATCAAACGCCTCCTCGGACGGCCCGGGCGCCGATGAGGGGAACGATCGGGATCCGGAAAGAGACGAAGGACATGCCGATGCTCCGGGAAGTGCTCGACAGGAAAATCACCCTGTTCGACTACGAACTGGTGAAGGACGCCCGCGACAAACGCCTCGTGTTCTTCGGACGATTCGCCGGGTACGCCGGCATGATCGACACTCTCCCGACGCCCCGGAAAGCGGCGGCGATGGTGCGGCCCAGTGTGGTCGTCAACGGCATCTACCGGGAGCCGAGGTTCCAGCGACTGATCAGCGCGGAGGATATAAAAAGATTGTTCGCCCTTGACGGGGGCAACCCGGGCGGCGCGAATCCCGCGGTGCCGCGGCTGCGGGTCATCGGGGACATTACCTGCGACATCGGGGGGGCCGGTGGAGCTGACCGTGAGGGAAACCAACTCGGCAAACCCGGTGTTCATGTACGACCCCGCGACCGGAGAAGTCACCGACGGGTGGGCGGGGCGCGGACCGGTGGTGATGGCCGTGGACAAACTCCCCGCGGAGTTCCGGCGGGCGCTCATCGCGCATGCCGGTGAATTGACGCTGGAATTTTCGTATCTTCACGACGACCTCCTGCGCGGGGGCAGCGTATCGAAAGAATCCAGGGACTCGTAACCGACCCCGATGAAGCATATTCTGATTTTAG
>DATEDB010000004.1:0-3649 GCA_035286625.1 Bacteroidota bacterium | reverse complement strand
CTCGCTCGAGCAGAACTACCCGAACCCCTTCAACCCGACAACTACGATCAGGTTCTCCATCGAGGAGCCCTCGGCGGTCTCGCTGAAAATCTTCTCGATGCTCGGCGAAGAGGTCCAGACGCTCGTCGGGCATGAGATGCTGGACGAGGGGTCGTGGGATTACGACTTCGACGCATCCAGGCTCTCGTCGGGTATCTACATCTACCAGCTGAGTGTCCAGACGCTGGGCGATCCCGATGCCGGGACCGGTCCGGAGTCGTACAGGGAAGTGAAGAAGATGCTGCTCCTGAAATAAGTGACCGTCGCCGGGATCCGCACCGCGTCTTTCATAGCAGGCGCGATGCGGGTCCGCCGGTCCCCTTTGTTTTTGACATCCACACCGGAAAAGAGTATTTTATACCCACATGGCATCATCGTACCCGGTCCATCCCCGGATCGGGGCTGTCTGAGTTCGCCTCAAGAAATTGACACAATCTCGGAGACCATCATGGCAAAAAAACCAAAACGGAAACTCACTACCGCCTCGGGCAAACCCTATGCCGAGCATGAAAACAGCATGACGGTCGGCCCCCGCGGGCCGATTCTGTTGCAGGACTTTCTTCTCCATGAAAAAATGGCACATTTCAACCGGGAGAGGATCCCGGAGCGTGTTGTGCACGCCAAGGGGAGCGGAGCGTTCGGCACGTTCACCGTCACGCATGATATTACGAAATACACGAAGGCGAAACTCTTCAGTAAAATAGGCAACAGCTGCCGTGTGCTGGTCCGGTTTTCGACCGTGGGAGGGGAAAAGGGGAGCGCCGACGCCGAGCGCGACCCGCGCGGCTTCGCGGTAAAGCTCTACACCGAGGACGGAAACTGGGACCTGGTGGGGAACAACACCCCCGTGTTTTTTATCAAGGACCCGAAAAAATTCAGCGATTTCATCCACACGCAGAAGCGCGATCCCAAAACGAACTGCAAGAGCCCCACCATGATGTGGGATTTCTGGAGCCTCAACCCCGAATCGCTCCACCAGGTGCTCATCCTGATGAGCGACAGGGGCACCCCCGCCTCCTACCGCAACATGAACGGTTACGGTTCGCACACCTTCAGCATGATCAACGCCAAAAACGAAAAGATCTGGGTGAAGTTCCATTTCAAGACGGCGCAGGGGATCCGGAATTTCACAGACGCCGGGGCGGCCGCGATGAAATCGAAGGACCCCGACCACGCCCAGCGCGACCTCATCGACTCGATCGAAAAGGGGGATTTCCCTAGGTGGAACCTGAAGATCCAGGTCATGACAGACGCGCAGGCGAAGAAATTCCCCTGGAACCCATTCGATTTAACAAAAATCTGGCCTCACGCCGACTATCCTCTCATCGACGTCGGAGTCATGGAGCTGAACGAAGTGCCCGAGAACTACTTCGCGAACGTGGAGCAGGCGGCGTTCGCCCCCGCGCACGTGGTGGACGGCATCGGCCACTCGCCCGACAAGATGCTCCAGGGGCGCCTGCTCTCCTACCCGGACGCTCACCGCTATCGGCTCGGGGTGAACTACGAGCAGATCCCGGTGAACAAATGCCCGTACCATGCGGCCAACTACGAGCGGGACGGCTTCATGCGGGTAGATGCGAACGGGGGAAGCGATCCCAACTACCGCCCGAACAGCTTCGACGACATCGTGGAAGACCAGTCGTACAAGGAACTGCCCGTGAAACTCGACTCCACCATGGCGGACTGGTACGACCGCAACGAAAACGACGACGATCATTTCACACAGCCTGGCAACCTCTTCCGGAAGGCGATGAACGCGCAGGACCGGAAGAACACGATATCCAATATTGTCGGGGCGATGGGCGGGATCTTGGGGCCGAAACGGGCGGAGATCATTAATCGTCAGGTCGCGCTCTGGACCAGGGTGGACAAGAACCTGGGGCGTGGTGTCGCCGGGGGTCTCGGCATGAAGATGTGGGTCAGGACGATGAAATACACGGCGTCCGCAGGCCCCCGGAAGGCCGCGCCGAATTCACGATCCAGAGGAAAGAAGAAAGCGCGGAGGTAGGCGGTGAGGTGCCCATCCAGGGCCTGAAACAGGCGAAATACACCACACAAGCCCCGACAGGATATTCTGCCGGGGCTTTTCGATTGTTTGAATTCAAGGTCAGATCGACCCACACCTTCCTATACCAGACGGATACTGTCCAATAAACCCAGCCAGGGTCTTCGTAGGAAAGCCGTATACGGGAAATCCGTACGTACGGTTCGCCGAGGGGACAGAGGCCCTCACGGGCCTCCTCCCACTCTATTGTTGCGCTGGCGATGCCGCGCCGGAAGCCTACTTCGGAGTGTCAGCCTTCTCCCACTCCTCCCTGGCGAGCAGCGTGATGGTTCCCAGGTTTTTCTTCGCGAGCTCGGCGCTGATATCGGGCAGTTCCTTCGCCGCCCATGCTTCGAACTCGCCCGAGACGTCCGAGAGTTCCATTCCCAGCGCCTCGGTCCGGTCCACCTGCATCTGTGACGGCCGGCCTTCGTACCCGTTCACGCTGCCGTAAAGATCCGCCATGTACTCCCTCAGCCGTTCCTCGCCGGTGATCATGCCGCCCTCTTTGGTCGCGACGATCTTTTTTCTTATGACGTCCGCCTGGTCGGAAGCAACCCCCAGCCGTTTGGCCAGTGCGTCATCCGCGGGGAGTTTCGACGCGCGATCGGCCAGCGCCGAGCGCACGCCGTTGATCCGGTCCACGGTGAATGTCATGTCCCCGAGCAGGCCATGCAGTTTCATCGCGAGGTCGAACTGCGCCTTACGCCCGGCGGCAGTGTGTTTCGACCTGGGATCGGGCACCACGTTCAGCGTCGCGGTGTAGACGGATATATCCTTGGTTATTTTTACCGTGTAAGTCCCGGGGAGGACCCGGGGTCCTGTCGCGGCGCCGAACGCGGCGGTGGCGGCGGTCGGCACTCTCGGGGCCTTCAGCCGCATCGACCAGGTCGCGCGGCTCAATCCCCTGCGTTTGCTGCTGGGGACGACACCCATGGACTTGCCGCTGGAGTCAAAGATTTCGATTTTCAGGTCCCCGAAGATGTGCCGTTTTTTCTGGTAATACGTAATGACGGCGTCGTCGGGCGGATTCGGACCGCTGAACATCGCGTCGCCCTCCGCCCATCCCCCCCAGGCGCCGATGGGCTGGACCGTGGGGCGGCCGGGGATGAACATCGCCTCGGAGGCGAGGGCCGCCGGTGTCAGCGCCCTCAAGGGGCTGATGTCGTCGACGATCCAGATGCCCCGGCCGTGCGTCGCCACCACGAGGTCGTTGTCGCGGGGGTGGACCACCAGGTCGTGGACGGCTACGTCCGGGAAGTTGCCCCCCTTGTACTGCGCCCACTGCGCCCCGCCGTCGAGCGAGATCCACAACCCGAATTCGGTTCCCGCGAAGAGCAGGTCTTTGTTTATGAGGTCTTCCTTGACGACGTGCGCGAACCCCCGCATCGGGGAGTCTTTGCCTGCAAGCGCCGCCCATGTTTTTCCATAGTCGGTCGTCCGGTAGATGTAGGGTGTCATGTCGCCGAAGGCGTGGAGGTCGAAACTCGCGCAGGCCGTTCCTTCGCTGAGATGCCCCGCGTCGACCGACGAGACCCAGGCGTATTTCGGCAGCCCCTTGATGTT
>DATEDB010000003.1:0-3845 GCA_035286625.1 Bacteroidota bacterium | reverse complement strand
GAATTCCCGTTCCTGGAAGTTGTTGTTCGGATAGATGGTGGATGAGGCCTTCCGCAGCTGGCGGAAGGCCGCTTCGTGTTTCCTTGACTGAGCTTCGACGGTTTTTTCTTTCAGGTGTGCGAGTCCCGCGTCAACTTTTGACCTGGTCGTCTCGAGCGCGCCGAGGAGCGTCTGGTCGATGTACTGCAGGCCGAATTTCAGTTCGTTGAGATTGTCGCCGATCCGCTGCCCGACCTCGGAGAACATCTCCCCGATGTTCACCTCGGAGACGAGCTCGAGGACTTTCTTCTGGATGCGCGCCGGGGGCGCGAACATCTCGCGGATCGTCAGCTCGTACTTTTCCATCGACCGAAGAATCCGCTCTTCCACGATGGTGGCGCTCATCCTCGGGTAGATGACGGGCATCCTGAGGTTGAAATACCGGTAGACCGGTTCGAGCTGGGCGAAGTAGGCGACCTCCGAGGGCCCCGCGACGTACGCGACGGTGGGGAGGATCGTGTCCTGGCAGATGGGCCGGAGCGCGACGTTGGGACTCAGGAGCTCCGGACTGTTGTCCGCGATCGAGAGCAGCTCGTCACGGGTGAGGTAATGCCTGGTTCCCTTCAGGGAAAAGTCGTGCTCCCGGGGTTCGATGAAATACCGGCCGCCCCTGTGATAGAGGAAGAGGTTCATCGCCTTGGTTTTGATCTGGGCGTGATAGCCGTTCTCCAGCTCGGCGCTCCTCTGGATGATCAACTGGGAAACCGCCGGGAACTGCTCGATCTCCTTCCGGAAGATGCCCGAAACGAGCTGTTTGATCCGCCTGTCGTTCGCCGAGATAAACACCAGGCCGGCATCGGGGAAGAGGCTGTTCATCCAGGCGGCGAAGGCCTGGTTGAAGGTCCTCCCGGGGGCGTACGCGGCCCGCAGCGACTCCAGCATGGGCTTTCTGAACTCCGAGGGAGGCAGCGTTCGCCCGAGTTCCTCCAGGAACGTCTCAAACTGTTCGTCGATCGGGATTTCACCTACCGGGAAGACGTTTTTCTGTGGATCCTTACCCTTCGGCAGGTACACGATCTTCACAGGCTCGTTCTCGGGGTTCATGACCCCGACCGCGTTCATTTCCTCAAGGTCGTGGTCCTCGCCCTCGAGCCAGAAGACCGGTACGAAGTTCATCGTGGGGTGAAGTTCGGACAGTTTCGCGGCGAGCTTGATCGCCGTGATCGTCTTGTAGAGCGTGTAGAGGGGTCCTCCCGCGATACCGACCTGCTGCCCGGTCACTACGGCGTAGGTCGATTCCTCCGCCAGGCTGTCGATGTGGCGGAATGTTTTGTCCGGGGAGCCGTAGGTCCGATTCTGGTCTCTCAGCACCTCTGTCAGGACATCCCGGCGGGTGTGGCCGTTGAGCCGGTTCGCGCCCTTCAGGCCGAGTTGCTGGAACGAGCGGAAGTCTGTAGCGAAATACCGGCGGACTTTTTGAAAATCTCCGATGTAATCCCGGTAGAGCGCGCTCACACCCCCGACGGAGGCCGGAAGTTCGGAAAATTCTATGGCGGACAGTTCGTTCATCGGTGAGGTGAACCTGATCAGGATGTGGAAAATATAACCGTTCCCCCGGTGAGATGCAAACACCGGGCGGGGCGGGGCCGGAGACAGCCCGGGTTTCCGAAGGTTCATTGACACTCTGGGATTTTTTATTTATATTTTTAACCTGAATTGAGCTGATCACGAACACCGCGTAATGGAAACACCAACCCAGTCGTCTTCCGCGTCCGGGCCGGCCCCGGACGATCGCCCGGCCGCACCTGCTCCGGCGGTCA
The DNA here is from genome assembly GCA_035286625.1 of Bacteroidota bacterium. GTDB lineage: Bacteria > Bacteroidota > Ignavibacteria > UBA10030 > SZUA-254 > SZUA-254. The sequence continues at coordinate 2,046 of DATEDB010000003.1, read as the reverse complement.
AAAAACCCAAACAAGATAAAGTCCCCGCCGAAGATCCCGGTATCTGGCGGATCAGCCGCCGGAATTTCTTCTCCGTGGCGGGGTGGGCCTCGTTTTTCGTGTTCCTGGCAACCTCCACAATCGCCACACTGAGGATGATGTTCCCGAGGATTTTGTATGAGCCACCCTCGGCGTTCAAGGCCGGATTCCCCTCCGATTATATCGTGGGTGAGGTCAGTGAAAAATACAAGGACGATTACCGGGTGTGGATCATACGTCAGGCGGACGGTTTTTACGCCCTCCTGGCGATCTGCACGCACCTGGGCTGCACACCCCGCTGGTTCGCCCCCGACCTGAAATTCAAATGTCCCTGCCACGGCAGCGGATTCAGGGAATCGGGGATCAATTTCGAGGGCCCCGCGCCGAGACCCCTCGAGCGCCTGAAAATCACGCTGGCCGACGACGGGCAGATCCTCATCGACCGGGCGATCAAGTTCCGGTTCGAAAACGGAGATTGGACGAAGCCGGACGCTTTTCTGAACTACACCTGACCCGGAGAAATCGGAATCACCGATGCTGAAACTGCGAGACAAGCTTCAACAAACCGAAATCTGGAAATCGATCTTCCGGCACAACTACCAGGATACCAACCGGAACCGGGCGCTCCAGATCGTGGACAACGTGTTCCTGCACCTGCATCCGGTCCGGATACCCCGGCACGCCACCAACATCGGGTTCACCTGGGGGATGGGGGGGATCACGTTCCTGCTGTTTCTGGTCCTCACGATCACCGGGGTCATCCTGATGTTCTATTACCGTCCGGCGGCCGAATACGCCTACGATGACATGAAATACCTGATGAACGACGTCGCCTTCGGACCGTTGATCCGCAATATGCCCCGCTGGGCGGCCCATGCGATGGTCATCACCGTCATGCTCCACATGTTCCGCGTGTTCCTCACCGGTTCGTACAAACCGCCCCGCCAGTTCAACTGGGGCGTGGGTGTGATCCTGCTCGTGCTCACCCTCCTGCTGAGCTTCACCGGTTACCTGCTTCCATGGGACCAGCTCGCCATCTGGGCGGTCACCGTCGGGACGAATATGGCCCGCGCGACGCCGTTGCTGGGGCACGAAGGGCCGTTCGGCCCGCAGCTCGGTATGCGGATAGACAACGACGTTCGTTTCGTTCTTCTGGGTGGTACTCAGGTCGGTCCACCGACACTCCTGAGGTTTTACGTGGGGCATTGTATCTTCCTGCCGCTGATCGCCGCGATATTCATGGCCGTCCATTTCTGGAGAATCAGAAAAGACGGCGGAATCTCCGGACCGACCGGGAAAACCAGGGAATAAAAGAGCATTCACACAGGATCCTCCATGGAGAATATCTGGCTCCTCATCTCGAAACCCGACAACATCCCCATCGTCGGGCTGCTGTTTCTGGTCATCCTGTACACCTGGTGGGGGCTCCACCGGGCGCTCAGGAACGACCGGCAGGCCATCTCGGAGGAGGCGAGGCTCAGCGAGAAAATCCAGGTCTGGCCGCATCTCGTGCGCGTGGAATTCCTCGCCACCCTCTTCGTCATGGTCATCCTGGTGTTCTGGTCGTTCCTCATCGACGCACCGCTCGAGCAGGCGGCGAATCCCACGCTCACGCCGAACCCTTCGAAAGCCCCCTGGTATTTTCTCGGGCTGCAGGAAATGCTGGTGTATTTCGATCCGTGGATCGCCGGCGTCGTCCTGCCGACGCTCATCATCGCTGGACTGATGGCTATTCCCTACATCGACGTGAACGAAAAGGGGAACGGTTACTACACCTACCGTGAACGGAAGTACGCGATCTGGATCTACTGCGTCGGGTTCATCGTCCTCTGGGTGTCGCTTATCATCCTGGGGACCTTCTGGCGGGGTCCCGGCTGGTATTTCTTCTTTCCCTGGGAGAACTGGGACACGCACCGGGTCGTCGCCCTCACCAACGTGGACCTTTCGGAACTCTTCGGGATACCCACAAAGAACCCCGACACGAGCCTCAACCCGCTCGCCTTCATTTTCGGGGGAGTCGTCGTGCTG
>DATEDB010000002.1:0-5098 GCA_035286625.1 Bacteroidota bacterium | reverse complement strand
AGGGTCCGCCGGCCGCTGCGCGATATCAGGTTCTGGTGGACCGATGAAATTTACTCCGAGTACAGGTACTTCAGGGACAACCCGGAAGAACCCAGGAAATTCCTCGCCGACCTCCACCAGGACATGGTCGGCGCGAACCAGGCGATGGGGAGCCGGGTCCAGCAGATGATCATGGCCCCCCATTCCATCACGTCGTTCCTCGACGCGGTGTTCGAGTCGGTCGGGACGTTCCTGCTGCAAACCAACCTCGCCTATCTGCCGGCGAGCAGGTCAGGGGGATACCCGCGGCCGTTCACCCGCCCGCTCTATTCCACCAACGGCACCCGCGACGGGTACAACGCCCGGTTCGTCCCCTATTTCAATTCTTCCGACCACATGTGTTTCGTGGACGGCGCCGTGGGCGTGCCGGCGGTGGCCACGATCAACTGGGACGACCCGTACATCCATTCGTCGGACGACGACCTCCACCAGATCGACCAGACCCAGCTGCTGCGCAACCAGTTCCTGATGGGGGCCACCGGCTTCGTCCTCGCCTATGCGGAAACGGGGGACCTCCCCCTCTTCCTTTCGGAAATTTATGCCCAGGGGATGCGCCGGCTCGGGACCGACATGGAAGCCGCCGTCCGGGCCCTGAACCGGCAGGACGAGGGGAACGACGGCTGGGAGGACGCGGCCCTTCTCGTAGAACAGGGCATACTGAGGGAAGAACGCGCCCTCCGATCGGTGAAATTTCTCGCAGGCGGCGACGGTGAGAACAACCCGCAGATCCTGGGCCATGTCGCGCGATTGAAGGCGCACGAAACGGCGCTCATCTCGGACATCGCCTCGATGTACCGGTCGCTCCACGGATCGAATCCCCCGCCGCCGGAGTCCGATTCGCTGACGCAGGCATCCCTGAAAAAAATTCCGGCCAACGCCGCTCCGCTCGAAACATATTTCACGAACAGGGGGAAGGCAAGGTACCGCGGCGACCTGCACGGGCTGATGCGGGACGAGGTGTACAACTTCGTCGACGGCCGCAGGAGCTACGTCGACATCTTCAGGGCCGTGAGGGCCGAACAGCTGGCGGGGGGATCGTGGTACTACGGTACGGTGACGCTGAAGGACGTCGCCGGCCAGCTCGACGCGGCGGTGGAGGCCGGGGCATTGATATTACAATGAGACCGAAAAGCATCACGCGGGAATCCGGTGTATCCCTGAAAATCACGTGGTCGGACGGACACGAGAGCCTGTACCCCATATCGTATTTGCGTGACGCCTGCCCCTGCGCGTCGTGCGCCGGCGAGACCGTGCTGCTGCACACCTACACGCCCCCGCCGCCCGACCTCTCCGCCCCGGGGAGGTACGATCTGAAGAAGATCGAAGTCGTGGGGTCGTACGCCGCGCAGTTTACCTGGGCCGACGGCCACAACACCGGGATCTACAGCTGGGAAAAACTTCTTCAGATGTGTCCGTGCGGCGGACACCACGGCGCTGAAGGCGACTGAGACTGACGGCATGTTCACCACCCACGAAGATTCATCGATGAAACGACCCGACGACGCCCCCGGGGGGGCGGGCGCGTTTTACGGACCGGCGTCCCGGACCGGCCCGGGCCCGATCGCGGGCCCGATCGCGGCGGCGTTGGTGGTGCCCCTCGTCGCGGCCCTCATCGCCTCGTGCGCGCCGCGCAGGACCCCGGTCGACCCGGTCCTGTACAAAAAAGAGATCAGGGAGTGGCAGGAAAAACGGCTGAAGGGCCTCACCACGGACACCGGCTGGCTGACGCTGGCCGGCCTGGGATGGCTCACGGGGGGGGAGAACAGGGTCGGCGGCGATTCGGCCAACGAGGTGGTCACGCCCCCCGGGAAAGCCCCCGCGTATCTCGGGTCCATTTTTCTCCGGGATGGCAGGGCCACGTTCATTGCCGCGCCGGGAGTCGCGGTGACCAGCGACGGCCGGCCGGTGACCCGGCTCGCCCTTGAGTCCGACGAATCCGCCGAGCCGACGATCCTCCGGTACGGCACGCTCAGCCTCTACGTCATCAGCCGCGGCGGCAAATACGGCGTCAGGATCAAGGACACTGAAAATCCAGCGAGGACGCATTTCGCCGGCCTGGAATTTTTCCCCATCGATCAGAAATACCGGGTCGAGGCGACATTCATACCCTACACCCCCCCAAAAATTCTCGAAATTCCCACGCAGGCCGGCACCGTGGAGCGGGACTCCTGCCCGGGAGCGCTGGAATTCGAACTGGACGGCACCGGGTACCGCCTCGATGCGGTGATCGAACAGGGAACGGAGGATAAACTGTTCATCATGTTCGCCGACGCCACCAGCGGCGTCGAGACGTACGCGCCGGGAAGGCAGATGTACACCCCCCTCCCCGACAGCGCCAACCGGGTCATCCTCGATTTCAACAGGGCCTATAACTGGCCCTGCGTCTTTACCGTTTTCGCCACCTGCCCCCTCCCGCCGGATCAGAACAGGCTCCCGTGCCGCGTCGAGGCGGGGGAAAAAATGTACCACGGGCCCGATCACTGAACATCACGGATTCCACATCACTTTCGAAGGATGCGACGATGAACCACATGAGAATATCTTTTTCCGGGGCGGTGCTCATCATGGCCCTGGCCGCCTTTACCGCGATCACCCTGACCCCGGCCGGGGCGCAACCCCGGCTCGAGCAACCCCGGACGAGCCAGCGGGCGGTCGTCACCCAGAGGGTGGGAATTACGGATATGACGGTGACATATCACCGGCCCGGCGTGAAGGGCCGGGAGATCTGGGGGGCGCTCGTGCCCCGCGGCGAGGTCTGGAGGGCGGGGGCCAATGAAGTCACCACCATCTCGTTCACCGACGACGTGAGCGTCGAAGGCCGCCCCCTGGCCGCGGGAACGTACGGAATCCACATGATCCCGGGACTGTCTTCCTGGACGGTGATCCTCAGCAATAACTCCGGTGCCTGGGGGACTGTGTACGACCAGAAGGACGACGCGCTGAGGGTCGACGTCATCCCCCTGGCCGCGGATTTCACCGAGTGGATGATGTTCGATTTCGCGGAACTCTCCGACACCGGCGCGACGCTGGAGCTGCGCTGGGTCAAGCTCCGTGTCCCCGTCCGGATCGGGGTTCCCACCCCCGAGATCGTGCTCGGGCGGGCGCGGGGGGCGTTCGCCGCAGGCCCCGACTCCACCAACCGGATCATGCTCAGGGATGCCGCGGCCTACGCCGTCTCGAAAAAAATCCACCCGGACGAAGCCCTCTCGTGGATCGACCGGTCCATCGCAGCCCGTCCGGACTTCAGAAGTTTTTGCGTCAAGTCGGATATCCTGGCAGACGCGGGCGACAGGGAGGGCGCCGGGCGGCTGCTGAACGAGGCGATCGCCGCGGCGACCGAAAAGGATGTGACCTCCTATGCCGCCTCGCTGGTGCGGGAATACCGCCCCGACCGCGCCATCGAGATTCTGGAAAAATTTGTGACCGTGAAGGGCGCCCCGTGGGGGGCGTTAAAGGCGCTGGGGGACGCGCACGCGGCCGCGGGGGACCGTGACGCCGCGCTCCGGGTGTACGGAGCCGCCATGGAAAAGGCCCCGGGCGACGACGAGAAAACCGACATCGGCAAAGCCATCGAAGCGTTGAAGAAAGCAAAATGAGCGAGGAAAAAATCATATTTTCCATGCTCGGCGTGGGAAAGGTCGTTCCCCCCAACAGGCAGATCCTCAAGGACATCTACCTGTCGTTCTTCTACGGCGCGAAGATCGGCGTGCTGGGCCTCAACGGCGCCGGCAAGAGCACGCTGTTGAAGATTATCGCGGGGGTGGACAGCGACTACCTCGGCACCATCAACACACAGAAGGGAATCACCTTCGGCTACCTGTCCCAGGAGCCGGTGCTCGATCCGGGGAAGACCGTCCGCGGGGTCGTGGAGGAGGGGGCCGCCGACACCGTCAGCCTTCTACGAGAATACGAAGCCGTCAGCGCGAAATTCTCCGGGCCGGACGCCGATTTCGACGCGCTCCTGGCGAAACAGTCGGCGCTCCAGGATAAGATCGACCACCTCGGCGCGTGGGACATCGGGAGCAGACTCGAACAGGCGATGGACGCCCTGAGGTGCCCCCTGCCGGAGACGCCCGTGTCCGTCATCTCCGGGGGAGAACGGCGCCGGGTGGCGCTCTGCCGGCTCCTGGTGAGACGGCCCGACGTCCTCCTCCTGGACGAACCCACCAACCACCTGGACGCCGAATCGGTCGCCTGGCTCGAGCAACACCTCTCCCGCTATCCCGGCACCGTCATCGCGGTCACCCACGACCGGTATTTCCTGGACAACGTCGCCGGGTGGATCCTGGAACTCGACCGCGGCGAGGGCATCCCCTTCAAGGGGAACTATTCGTCGTGGCTGGAACAGAAGGAAGCCCGCCTGGCCCTCGAGGAAAAACAGGAATCAAAGCGCCGCCGCGTAATACAGCGCGAGCTCGAATGGGTGAGGATGAACCCCAGGGGAAGGCACGCCAAAAGCAGGGCCCGGATCGCGGCGTACGAGCAAATGGTCGGGGCGGACATCGCCTCCAGGGAAGAGGAAATTGAAATCTTCATTCCCCCCGGGCCGCGCCTCGGGGAAACCGTCATCCGCGCCGAGGCGGTGTCGAAAGCCTACGGCGACACCGTCCTGTATGACGACCTGAACTTCACGCTCCCCGCCGGGGGGATCATCGGCATCATCGGCCCGAACGGCGCGGGAAAAACCACGCTCTTCCGCATGATCACCGGGGAGGAAAAGCAGGACGAGGGGGTCATCACCCTCGGCGAGACCGTCAAACTCGGTTACGTCGGCCAGGGCAGGCCGCTGGACCCCGGGAAATCCATCTGGCAGGAAATCAGCGGAGGCGAGGACCTGATCACAATCGGGACGAGGCAGGTCAACTCACGGGCCTACGTGGCATGGTTTAATTTCAGCGGCACCGACCAGCAGAAGAAGGTCGGCTCGCTCTCGGGCGGGGAACGGAACCGTGTCCACCTGGCGAAGGTCCTGCGCGGGGGCGCGAATGTTCTGTTGCTGGACGAACCCACCAACGACCTGGACGTCAACACGCTCCGGGCGCTCGAGGAGGCGCTGGTG
>DATEDB010000001.1:0-3478 GCA_035286625.1 Bacteroidota bacterium | reverse complement strand
CCCCGCCAACGATTTCGGCGGCAAGGAAATCCTCGCCCTGCTGAATTGAGGTTGAATTGAACACGCGGTAGTTTTTTCGTACATTCCCGCCGTTGCATTCCCCGTCTCCCCGACGGATTCCAACAACCAGAAAGGGAATATCCGATGAAATCCCGGACAGTCACCATTCTCGCCCTCTTCCTCACACTGGTCACGCTGCCGGCCCCTGCTCAAAAACGGGCCTTCCGGCTGGCCGATCTCTATAAACTCAACGGCGTTTCCGATCCTCAGATCTCTCCCGACGGCAAAATGATCGCCTTCGTGGTGACCGGGTACACACTCGAAAAAGGGAAATCCAATTCGGAGGTGTACGTCATGAACCGGAACGGCGATGACTTGATAAATGTATCGAACAACCCCTCCACCGACAATCATCCCTTCTGGTCGCCCGATGGTCAGACGCTCTACTTCACCTCGACACGGGAGAAGGCGGCGCAGGTCTGGAAGGTTTCGCCGGACGGCGGCGATCCCGAAAGGGTCACAAAATTTTCGATGGGAGTGTCGGGAGCGATCCTGAGTCCCGACGGCGCCAGCCTCCTCTTTTCCGCCGACGTCTTTCCGGACTGCGGCGCCGACGACGCGTGCAACGCCTTTAACGACAGCACGATGTCCAATGGACCCATTCAGGCCCACATGGCCGACGGTCTCCTGTATCGTCACTGGACAGCCTGGAAGGACGGGAAGGCGACTCACACCATCCGGTTCGACATGAACACCGGAACGTACACCGACCTGACCCCGGGCGGGTACGACTGGCCGACATGGGAACAGGGGGGGGTGGGATACATCTGGTCGCCGGACGGCAGGGAGGTCTGCGTGGTGTCGAACCACGACGCAGACCAGGCGGGTTCCACCAACAAGGACCTCTGGCTCATCCCGTCGACGGGGGGCGAAGCGATAAATATCACCGCCGGCAATCCCGCCTACGACGGCAATCCGCAGTATTCGCCCGACGGCAAATATATCGCTTTCAAGATCCAGACGGTCCCCCGTTACGAGTCGGACTGGATCCGCCTCGCGCTGTATGAACGGGCGACCGGAACGAGGACGATCATCTCGGAGTCGTTCGACAACTGGATCGGGGACATCGGGTGGGCGCCGGACTCCAAAAGCATCTGGTTCACGGCTCCCGTCCAGGGGCACACGCCGCTGTTCAACATCGATATCGCCTCGAAGAACATCCGGAAGGTCATCGACGTGAAGACGATGGACGCCTTCAGCGTTTCCTCCGACGGGAAGACCGTCGTCTTTTCCCGACGGTCGGTTGGGGACCCTGCTGAAATCTGGAGGTGCAGCGCCGACGGGAGGGATCTGAAACGCCTGACCACCCTCAATAAGGCCGTGGCCGATGAGGTGGACATCCGTCCCGCCGAGGAAATGTGGATCCAATCCCCGACCGGCCGGAAGATTCATACTTTTATCGTAAAGCCGCACGACTTCGACCCGGCGAAGAAATATCCGGTGATTATTAATGTGCACGGCGGGCCGCAGTCTCAGTGGGCCGACGCGTTCCGGGGCGACTGGCAGGTCTACCCCGGCTCGGGGTACATCGTCGTGATGCCGAACCCCCACGGATCGACCGGCTACGGACAGGAGTTCACAGCGGCCATCTCGAAGGACTGGAACGGCAAGGTGTTCGATGATGTCATGGCGGTCGCCGACTCGATGGAAAAAATTCCCTGGGTGGACACCGGCCGCATGGGGGCGATGGGATGGTCCTACGGCGGCTACATGATGATGTGGCTGGAGGGGCACACGACGCGTTTCAAAGCGATCGCCTCGATGATGGGGGTCTACGACCTCACCGCCATGCACGGCGCGACCGAGGAACTCTGGTTCCCGGAGTACGACCTGGGGGGGACGCCCTGGACGTCCGACCTGTACCAGAAATTATCGCCGAACAATTCGGTGAAAAACTTCAGGACGCCCTGCCTGGTCATCACCGGGGAGAAGGATTACCGGGTCCCCTACACGCAGAGCCTGGAATTTTTCACCGGCCTGCAGCGGATGGGGGTGCCGTCGAGGCTGATCGTGTTCCCGAACGACGGCCACTGGCCCTCGTCGATCAAATCGATGCCGCTCTATTATAACGCCCACCTCGACTGGTTCCACAGATATCTCGGAGGGGACCCCGCCCCGTACGACATCGAAAAAATGATCAGGAACCAGGCGTTCGCCCCGGCTCCGCCGCGCTCCTCATCGCCATAATCGGGAGGTCGACGGACCTGCCGGCCGTATGTTGACCGATCCGTTCCCCGAAACCCTTCATCGACGAATGCCGGAAAACATCCATATTGCCGCCCCGGCGATCCAGGACCTGAAAAAGGGGGATATGATTATTGTAGAGACCGAAAGTCTTTCGGGGGAAGGTACGAGCGTCGGGAGGTGGGGCGGGATCGTCTGCTTCGTCGAGCATGCGGTCCCCGGCGATGTGGCCCGCGTGAAACTCTTTAAAATTAAAAAGCACTACCTGGCGGGCCGGGCCGTGGAGATACTGGAGCCCTCCCGGCTGCGGACCGAACCCCGGTGCGCGCATTTCGGGACCTGCGGCGGATGCCGGTGGCAGAACCTGTCGTACGACGCCCAGCTGGAGTTCAAGCGCCGGAGAGTCACCGACGCGTTCGAGCGCATCAGCGGCATATCCGGCATCGAGGTACGGCCGGTCAGGGCCTGCGCCGGAGTGTACCATTACCGGAACAAGATGGAGTACACCTTCTCCAACGAGAGGTGGCTGACCCCGGAAGAATTCGCCTCGGAGACGGTCCGGGAGCCACGCCTGGCCCTGGGACTCCACCTTCCCGAAAAATTCGACAGGATTCTGGACCTCACCGAATGCCATCTGCAGTCGCCGGCCGGTGAAGCGATCATGCTCGCCACGCGCGAATTTTTCATCGGAAGGGGGTGCGACGCGTACTCGACCCGCACCCACAAGGGATACCTCAGGCACCTGGCTATCCGGGAGGGTGCGCTCACCGGGCAGATCATGGTCAACCTCGTGACGACCCACGACAGGCCCGACGAGATGAAGGCCTACACCGCGCACCTCGTCGAGAGGTTCCCCGCGGTGACGACGGTGGTGAACAACATCACCGAAAGGAAATCGATGGTGGCGCTGGGTGATAGGGAGGTGGTCTATCACGGCGGGGGGACCATCACCGAGAAGATCGGGAACCGCACGTTCCGGATCTCGGCGAATTCATTCTTCCAGACGAACAGCCTCCAGGCGCGCACGCTGTTCGATGCCGTTGTCGAACTCGCGGATTTTTCGCCGTCGGACACCGTCTACGACCTCTACTGCGGCACCGGCGCGATCGCCATCCACATCTCTGAATTCGTCGAGAGGGTGGTCGGAATAGAGGTGAGCGAAAGCGCCGTAGCGGACGCGGGCCGCAACGCCGCGGAGAACCGGGTCGCCAACTGTTTTTTCCTGCGGGCGACG